>NZ_BAAAXV010000010.1 GCF_039535785.1 Nonomuraea helvata | reverse complement strand
TTTTTGTTTTTTTTGTTGTTTTGTTTTTTGTTTTTTGTTTGTTTTGTGTTTTTTTTTGTTTTTTTTGTTGTTTTTTTTTGTTTTTTTTGTTTTTGTGTGTGTTTTGTGTTTTTTTTTGTTTTTTTTTGTTTTTTTTTGTGTTTTTTTTGTGTTTTGTTTTTGTTTGTGTTTTGTTTTTTTTGTGTTTTTTTTTGTTTTTTGTGTTTTGTTTTTTTTTGTTTTTTTTTGTTTTGTGTTTTGTTTTTTTTTGTTTTTTTTTGTTTTTTTTTGTGTGTGTGTGTGTTTGTTTTTGTGTGTTTTTTTGTGTGTTTTTTTGTTTTGTGTTTTTTTTGTTTTTTGTTTTTTTTGTTTTTTTTTGTGTTTGTGTTTTTTTTT
>NZ_BAAAXV010000008.1:900000-1103762 GCF_039535785.1 Nonomuraea helvata | reverse complement strand
CGTAGCCGACCTGGTGGACGAGGCTCGAACGGGAGCGTTTCACGCCTGGGAATCTAGGACAGCGCCCCTGGCCCTCACCTGCCTTGGGCGACAGTCTTGAGTCTCCGTTTGCACAGCCTTTCAGACAGGGGAGGGTCAGCTCAGGTAGTCGCGCAGCGCCAGGGAGCGGGACGGGTGGCGGAGCTTGGACATGGTCTTGGCCTCGATCTGCCGGATGCGCTCGCGGGTGACGCCGTAGACGCGGCCGATCTCGTCGAGCGTCCTCGGCTTGCCGTCGGCCAGGCCGTACCGCATGCTGATCACCCCCGCCTCGCGCTCGGAGAGCTGGTCGAGCAGGGCGTGCAGCTGCTGCTGGAGCAGGGTGAACGAGACCGCGTCGGCCGGGGAGACTGCCTCGGTGTCCTCGATGAGGTCGCCGAACTCGCTGTCGCCCTCCTCGCCCAGCGGCATGCTCAGCGAGATCGGCTCGCGACCGTAGCCCTGGACCTCGATGACCCGGTCCACGTCGAGCTCGGTCTCCTTGGCGATCTCCTCCGGCGTGGGCTCGCGGCCGAGGTCGCTCTGCAGCCGGCGCTCGACCCGCGCCACCTTGTTGATCAGCTCGACCATGTGCACGGGGATGCGGATCGTCCGGGCCTGATCGGCCATGGCCCTGGTGATGGCCTGCTTGATCCACCATGTCGCGTACGTGGAGAACTTGTAGCCGAGCCGGTAGTCGAACTTCTCGATCGTCCGGATCAGCCCCAGGTTGCCCTCCTGGATCAGGTCGAGGAAGAGCATGCCGCGGCCGGTGTAGCGCTTGGCGATGGAGACGACCAGCCGCAGGTTGGCCTCCAGCATGCGGCGCTTGGCCCGCGTGCCGTCGTCGGCGATCCACTCCAGATCGGCACGTAGATCGGCGGACAGGCCCGGCTCGGTGTCGAGCCGCTCCCTGGCGAACAGCCCGGCCTCGATGCGCTTGGCCAGCTCGATCTCCTGCTCGGCGGTGAGCAGGGGCACGCGCCCGATCTCCTTGAGATACGCCTTCACCGAGTCTGCGCCGACGGCCGTGCCACCGTCGGCGACGTTGTCGTCGAGTTCGAGAACCTCTGCTGCTTCGGACAAAACACTCTCCTCGCTCGCTTTGGACACACGACGCTTCGAACGTGGGTCAGAACTGAACGTGATGACCGTGGGCGATCGCCACCTTGGGTTTTCGACGGACGGGGAAGCGGCGGGCCGTGCGGACCGCCTCTGACCACGCTACCCAACGGTTGCAGGTACGTGGCTCCGAGCGGACGGATGATTCGCGGCATCGGCCTGCCGTCAGCGGGGCAGCGACGCCACGTAGTCGGCGGCCTCCGTCAGCAGGCGGCGCCAGACGTCCTCGTCCGGCGACCGCAGCGCCACCCACTCCCGCATCCGCCGTGCCCCCATCACCATCACCTCGGCCGTCCCCTCCTCCACCAGCTCCCGAGCCCGCCCGGCCGGGAGCTTGAGCACCACCCCGTCCTTGGACTTGGCGAAGAAGGCGTAAACCTTGCCGTTGACCTTGAGCCCCTCGGCGTGGAACATGCGCCCCAGGCTCACCTCGGGACGGACGAGATGCTCCATGATCAGATCGTCGTAGAGCTCCTGGGCGGCAGCCATGCGATGCTCCCCTCCTCGACACCCGCGAAGGCCATCAGGCGTGCCCCCTCCACGGCCAGCTCCTCCATCACGCCGTCGGGCAGCGGGCGGAAGGGCTCGACCGTCAGCACGCCGTTCTTAAGGTCCCACATGCCACCGACAGTTCCGTCGACGAGGAAGGTGGGGTAGATGACGGCTCCCACGCAGATCGCCTTGCGCTGGTCGGCGGTCATCAGGCGGCTCCGGTCGTGGAAGGCCACGACGAGGTTGTCGAACCAGGGCAGGAACCGTACGGGAGCGGGCACGTCCTCGGCGGCCAGCGGAGCATCCGGGAGGTCATAAAGGACACGACCCTCGATGTCATGAAATTTCCGTAACAACGGCATCTCTTCCACCACTGACCGCAGCCGCGTCAGCCCCGACCACATCTGCATGTCCATGACGCTCGCCGGCCCGAACGCCGCCAGATACCGCACCACCAGCCGCTCCACGGACGGCGCCGCCTCCAGGGACCGCCCGAGCCACTCCTCGGCGAGCGCGAACGGCGTGGCCCCGCGCCTCCCCCAGATGCCGTTCGGCGGCGTGTGCACGACCGGCACCAGCGCCTGCGCCGACCACCCCAGCGCCGCCGCGTCCGCCGAGGGCCACCGCTCGTGCAGCAGGTCGCGCAGCTGCGACCGGGTGAGCGTGCGACCGGCCAGGTGCTCGCGGGAGAGCTTGGTCAGCTCCTCCACGTCGACGTCCCGCATCATCCGGTTCCATGCCCCCTGCCTGCGCGAGAACATCGCCTGCAGCAGCGGCCGGATCCACAGGTAGTCGTCGGCCGAGACCAGATGCTGGGTGACGCGCAGCAGCGATCCCCGCACCACCTGCTTCCCGTACAGCAGCGCGGCCAGGTCGGACTGGGTGAAGGAGGCCAGGCGCGACCACAGCCCGATGTACGGCGCGTCGATGTCCTGCCCCTGCACGGCGACCAGGCGCTCGACGGCCTCCAGCGCGGACAGGGACGAGCGGGTGAGCAGGAGCTGGCGGTCGAGCGTGGTACGGGCGAGGACCCGCTGGTTGAGGATCATACGAGAAGCGTACGGAGCAATGCGGCAAGGTAGCTTCCGCATTACGCAGCTCACGACGGCCGGAGGTCAGGCCTCCAGCTCGAGGGACGGGGCCGCGTCGGGCTCGGCGAAGGCCAGCAGCCGCAGCCCCTCCTCCTCGAGCAGGTCCAGCGGGGTCGAGGTGAACGGGCTGATGAGCAGCTTGGCCCGCTTGCCCGCACGCTTGATCTGCCATGTCCCGGCCGCGAAGCCGTCCACCAGGTAGACCGCCTTGACCCGGAGGTTCTTGGTGGCGACCAGGCCCTTGTACTCGTCGGCCAGCACGCGGGTCCGGTCGGCGTGGCCCAGGATCAGGGTGTCGAAGTCGGGCAGGAACCGCACGGGAGCGGGCGCCTCGCCGCCCGGCCTGGGCGCGTCCGGCAGGTCGTACAGCTCCCTTCCGGTGCAGTCCTTGATCCTCTCCAGGTCCATGCCGGACATGATCGGCTTGAGGCCGCGCAGCCCGGACCAGGTCTGCACGTCGGCGGGCGTGGCCGGGCCGAACGCGGCGAGGTAGCGCCCGATCAGCGTCTCCACGCCGACGGGTGCCAGGGGGACGCCGGGCAGGCCGAAGGCGGACTCGCGCGGGAAACTCCACCGGTCCTCGGTCGGCACCATGATCAGCGGGGTGAGCAGGCGCACGGTGTATCCGAGCGCCCGGTCGTACGCGCCGGGGAACTCCTCCAGCAGCCGGGGCCGCAGCTCGTTGAAGGTCATCGGCCCCGCGGCCAGCAGCCGGTCGGCGGCGGCCACGACGGCGTCGAAGTCGAGCCCCTCGAAGCGGCGCGCCGCGACCTCCAGCGCGGGCCGCAGCAGCGGCCGGAACGCGGCGAAGTCGGCGGCCGTCACCAGGTGCAGCGTGGCCCGCCACATGGTGGCGCGCACGAGCGTGCGCGCGTGCAGCGCCGTGTGCAGGTCGTCGCGCGCGAACCCCGCCAGCCTGGACCACACCCCGAGGTACGGGGGCCGCGGCTCCTGGGCCTGCAGCCCCACCAGGTGGTGCACAACGTCCGCCACGTCACCCTCGTGCCGCTGGAGAAGGTGCTGGCGTGCCAAAGTGGCCCGGTTGAGGTCCCTGAGGGTGAGCATCTACCTATCATGCCTTTCCCTGTGGAATCGGTACGTTCCTCTTATCCGGCCTTGGCCGACGGCTTCGCCTACCTCGACGGCGCGGCCGGCACCCAGACCCCGCGATCCGTGATGGACGCCGTCTGCGCCGCCTACCGGACCGGCATCGGCAACGTCGGCGGCGCCTTCCCCGCCAGCCACCGCTCGGACGCCATCGTGGCGGGCTGCCGCGCCGCCGTGGCCGACCTGGTCGGCGGCCACCCGGACGGCGTCATCCTCGGCCCGAACATGACCACCCTGACGTACCGGCTGGCCAGGACCCTCACCGGGCCGGGCGACGAGGTGGTGGTCTCCAGGCTCGACCACGACGCGAACGTCCGCCCGTGGACCCAGACCGGCGCCGGCGTCCGCTGGGCGGAGGTGGACCCGGTCACCGGGGAACTGCCGGTCGAGCAGTACGCGGAGCTGATCGGCGAGCGTACCCGGGTGGTCGCGGTGACGGCGGCAAGCAACATCCTCGGCACCCGCCCCGACGTGCCCGCCATCGCCGAGCTGGCGCACCGGGCGGGCGCGCTGATGTACGTGGACGGCGTGCACGCCACCCCGCACGGACCGGTGGACATGCGCGCGCTCGGCGCCGATCTCTACGCCACGAGCGCGTACAAGTGGTCGGGGCCGCACATCGGCGCCGTCGTGGCCGACCCGGCGCTGCTGGAGACGCTCAGGCCGGACAAGCTGGCCTCATCTCCCGACACGGTGCCGGAACGGTTCGAGACGGGGACGGCGGCGTTCGCCGACCTGGCCGGGGTGACGGCGGCCGTGGACCACCTGGCCGCCCTGGTGCCCGGTGCGGGCAGCCGCCGCGAGCGCCTGCTGGCCTCGATGACCGCGGTGGAGGAGCACGAGCTGGGGCTGTTCGCGGGGCTGATCGAAGGGCTGGAGACGATGCCGCACGTCACGGTGTACGGCAAGCCGGCCAGGCGGACCGCCACGGCCTACTTCAACGTGGCCGGCCACACCCCGCGCCAGGTGGCCGAGCATCTGGCCGGGCTCGGCGTGAACGTCTGGAACGGCCACAACTACGCCTGGGAGCTGACCGGCGCGCTCGGCATCCGCGACTCGGGCGGGGCGGTGCGCGCGGGCCTGGTCCACTACAACGACCGCTCCGACGTGGAGCGGCTGCTCGACGGCGTGGGCCGCCTGGCATGAGCGAAAGGGGGGGACCCCACCCGGCGGCGGCGGGGTGGGGTCCCGTCCATGGGCGGAGGTTACTTGGTCATCGGGGTGCAGCTGTGGAACCCCTCGTTGTAACCGTCCATGAATCCGCGCTGGTAGTAGCCACCACCTGCGGTGCGCCGGAGGTTGTACGGCGCCTTGGCCCTGCAGTCGGCGCGACCCTCCGTGAAGCCGGTGGTCCTGCCGCGGTTGTACTGCTTCTGCCTGTCCTTGGGCGGCACGGGCGCGGCGTGCGTGCTGGTCTGCACGCTGGTCGCGGTCGTGTCCGCGAGGGCCTGGGTGGCCGAGGCCGTGACCGGTCCGAGAGCGACAGCGGCGAGAAGCGCTGGACCAGCCAGCATCAGACTCTTGTTGATGCGCATCCTGGTCTCCCTTCCTGTCACCCACAGCGTGGCCGGGGCCGTGTCACCGCGCCGTGATGGCGGCGTGACGGGAGCGTCACCGGCCCGGCTCAGCGCTCTCGCCTGGCGCGCAGAGCCGCGACCAGCTCGCACAATCGGGGGGTCGGCTGGAGGCCGAGTTCGGTGCGGAGATTTCGCTCGTACAGCTGGAAATAGCGCAGCGCCTCCACCTGGTTACCCTCCGCGAGATGGGCCTCGATGAGCGCGGCGCAGGCGCTCTCCCGCAGCGGCTCGGCGTGCGCGGCCACGCTCGCGGCCGTGACCGCCTCGGCGAACCGCCCCTGCCGTACGAAGATCGCCGACAGCGCCTCCAGGGCGTGCAGCCGCAGCTGGTGCCACTCGTCCGCGGCGGCGAGGACCCACTCCTCGTACCAGCCGGGCAGCAGGCCGTCGGACAGCACCTCGACGGACCGCGTGCCGACCTCGCTCTCGCCGAGTTCGGCGGTGCGATCGAGCAGGCGCTGCGCCAGCGCCCGTGCCTCGTCGAAGTCCACGCCGGTCTCGGGGCACAGCCCTATCTCGGTCGTCCCGACGTCGAGCATCCGCCGCCCGGCGCCGTCGAGGCGGGCCAGCGCGGAACGCAGGTTGGCCTGCGCGCGCTTCTCCGGCGCGTCGGGCCAGAGCGTGGTCGCCATCACGCTCCGGGGCACCGTCCTGCGGCTGATGGCGAGGAATGCGAGCAGACGTTCGGACCCGCTGGAGACGGCGAGCTGCTCACCTCCGGCCAGCAGCCGGAAGCCTCCCAGAAGCGTCAGACAGAACGGTCGCTCCACCATCTTCCGGTCCCCTCGTGGTGCGGGATCAGTGCGGGGAGCCGCTCTTCACTTACCCGCCGGCCACCGGAATGAACGGCGACCCTCCGGTGCTTGCAGGGACGACGGCGTACAGGGTCATACAGGGTCATACAGGAAAGAAGGCGTGTCCCATGTCACCGCAGGCCGACGCGGCCCGGCTCATCGTGCAGGCACTGGAGGCGGAAGGCGTCGAGTACGTCTTCGGCATCCCGGGCGAGGAGAACATCCACTTCGTCGACGCGCTCCAGCACTCCTCCATCCGCTACGTGCTCGTACGGCACGAGCAGGGCGCGGCGTTCATGGCCGAGATCTACGGCCGGCTGACCGGCAAGCCCGGGGTGGCCTCGGCCACGCTCGGCCCTGGCGCGATCAACCTGCAGCTCGGCGTGGCCGACGCCACCACCAACAGCACGCCGGTGGTGGCGATCACCGCGCAGGTCGGGCTCGACCGCATCTACAAGGAGTCGCACCAGGTGGTGGACCTGGTGTCGCTGTTCCGGCCGATCACCAAGTGGGCCGAGCTCGTGCCGTCGCCGCAGGCGCTGCCCGAGATGATCCGCAAGGCGTTCAAGACCGCCCAGACCGAACGTCCCGGCGCCGTCTACCTCGCCATCCCCGAGGACGTCGAGTCGGCGCCGGTGCCCGCCGGCCTGAGCCCGCTCCCCGTGAACGTGGTCCGGCCCCAGGACCCCTCCCCCGCCCAGATCGCCCGCGCGGCCGACGTGCTGGCCACCGCGCGCCGGCCGATCGTGCTGGCCGGGCACGGCGCCACGCGCGCCGGGGCCGCTCCGGCGCTGGTGCGTTTCTCCGAGCGGCTCGGGCTGCCGGTGGCGACCACGTTCAACGGCAAGGGCGTCTTCCCCGACGACCACCGGCACGCGCTGGGCGCGGTGGGTTTCATGCGCCACGACTACGTGAACTTCGGGTTCGACGAGGCGGATGTGCTGATCAGCGTGGGGTACGAGCTCCAGGAGTTCGACCCGGCCAAGGTCAACCCGCTGCGGGACAAGAAGATCATCCACATTCACCGGTTCCCGGCCGAGGTGGACGACCACTATCCGGTGACGGTGGGCGTTCAGGGGGACATCTCGCGGTCGTTGCACGCGCTCGGTGACGCCGTGCACCGGCGCTTCGAGATGAACGGCACCGGGGAGAAGATCCGGCGCATGGTGCGGGAGGAGCTCGAGCAGGGACGTTCGGAGGACGGGTTCCCGCTGTCGCCGCGCCGCGTGGTGGCCGGCATCCGCGCGGCCATGGGGCGCGAGGACATCGTCCTGGCGGACACGGGGGCGGTCAAGATGTGGATGGCCCGCATGTACCCGACATACGAGCCCAACACGATGCTGGTCTCCAACGGGCTGTCGTCCATGGGCTTCTCGGTGCCGGGCGCGCTGGCGGCCAAGCTGGCCTTCCCCCATCGTCGCGTGCTGGCGGCGACCGGTGACGGCGCGTTCCTGATGAACTCGCAGGAGCTCGAGACCGCCGTGCGGGAGCGGATCCCGTTCGTGGTGCTGGTGTGGGTGGACGGCGCGTACGGGCTGATCGAATGGAAGATGGACCTGGAGCTGGGGCGCGACTCCAACGTCACGTTCGGCAACCCGGACTTCGTGAAGTACGCGGAAAGTTTCGGGGCGCGCGGCTATCAGGTCACCAGCGCTGACGAGCTGCTGCCGACGCTGCGCAGAGCGCTGGCGGACGACGTGGTGTCGGTGGTCGCGGTGCCGGTCGACTACTCGGCCAACCTGGAGCTGACCGACAAGCTGGGGGACCTCACCGGCCCCTTCTGATCCTGTCCCGTCCCTGCGAGCTGCGACTTTGCGCTCAGACGCAAAAGTCTGGAACGTACCGGCCCGTTGCGGCACCCTGGCCAGGCACCGGCGAATCGCTCGCCCTGGTGTCGATGAATGGGCGCGGGTGGTACATGCGGTTACAGGTCCTCGGGCCGATACGGGTCTGGACCGGCTCAGACTGGGTCTCGGTCCCCGGCTCTCGCCCCCGGACCCTGCTGGCCCTGCTGACGATGGGGGCCGGAAGGCCGGTCACCACAGCCCACATGATCGCCGAGCTGTGGCCCGCCAAGCCTCCCACGACGGCGGCGACCCTGATCCGCGGCTACATCCTGCAACTGCGCCGCGCGCTCGGCGGCCTCGCCGGCGAGACCGTCCTCACCCGGGCGTCCGGCTACGAGTTGCGCTGCGCCGCCGACGCGACCGACGTCGCCCGCTTCGACGCCCTGACGGCGCGGGGGCGGGCGGCGCTGGCCAAGGGCGCCGCGGAGGAAGCCCATCTGCTCCTCACCCAGGCGCTCGCGCTGTGGCGCGGGGAGCCGTACTCCGACGCCCTGCTCACCACGGCGGTGAGCGCCGAGGTGAGCAGGCTGGACGAGCGCCGGCTGACCGCCACGGAGGCCCGCATCGAGGCGGGCCTGCTGCAGGGGCATGGTCCCGAGTTGATCCAGGAGCTTCAGGGGCTGACTGGCGAGCATCCGCTGCGGGAAGGGCTGTGGGGGCAGCTCATGCGGGCGCTGTACGCGGCCGACCGCCGCGCCGACGCCCTGGAGTCCTACCGGCGGGCGCGACAGGTGCTTGTGGAGGAACTCGGCCTCGAACCCGGACCTGACTTGCAAGAGCTGCACCATGCCATCCTCGAGGGCCGGTCCTTGCCGGGTCCGGGAGCGTCCGCTCGTCCCGTGGCCATCCTCAGCGCTGGGCAGGAGGGCCCCGCCTCGGCATCGCCGCCCCTGGAACTGCCCCGGGACGTTCCGGCGTTCACCGGCCGGCAGAAAGACCTGGCCTCATTACAGCGGCGCATGACCGGCTCTGACGGGCCGGGAGCGGTCGTGATCACCGGGGGCGGCGGCATGGGCAAGTCGGCGCTGGCCATCCATCTGGCCCATCTCCTGCGCAACCACTTCCCCGGCGGGTGCCTCTACGTCGACCTGCAAGGATCCCGCGAAACTCTGAAACCCCTCCAGCCCGCCGAAGCCCTGGGGCGCATGTTGCGGGCGCTCGGTGTCGCGCCGTCGGACGTGCCGACGGAAACAGCCGAGGCGGCCGCCCGTTTCCGGTCTCTTACGACGGACCGTGGCATGCTCGTGCTCCTGGACAACGCCGTGGACGGCGCCCAGGTCGCACCCCTGCTCCCAGGCGAGCGGTGCGGGGTCGTGTCAACCAGCCGGCGTTCCTTGACAAGCCTGGGCCATGCCGTCCACCACCTGAACGCCCTGTCCGAGCAGGAATCGCTGACCATGCTCGGCGGCCTGGCGGGCGACGACCGCGTCGCCGCCGAGCCGGACGCGGCTCTGCGAATTGTCCGCTACTGCGAAGGCCTCCCTCTCGCCCTACGCATCGTCGCCGCCCGCCTGACGTCCCGCCCACGCTGGCCCCTGCGTTGGCTGGCGGACAAGCTGGAGAACGAACAGCACCGCCTGGACGAGCTTCAAGCAGAGGATCTGTCCCTTCGCTCCTCCTTCGCCGTCAGTTTGCGTGACCTGGAGGGCGACCCCAGCCGGGAAGATCTGACTCGCTTGCTCTGTCTTCTGGCCCTTTCACGCCACCTCCATGTGACGATCCCTCTCGCCGCCACAGTCGCCGACACAGCGCTCGACCAGACCGAAGAGTTACTCGACAAACTCCTCGACGCCCGCCTCCTGGATTCCCCCGAACCGGGCCGCTATCACATGCCCCACCTCCTACGCCTGTTCGCCGAGAAGCAGGCCGTCCACCACCACATTTCCCACAAATCCGAACCTGCCCATCAACCGCGCAATGCATTGCTAGCGGCGATGGAGCAGGAAGACTCAGCGCTACAGCTGATCCCGAATTGCTAGCCAGGCATCAATCTCGCGACGTGTCCGGCTGGTCGTCACCGCGGAAGAGACCCACGGAAGGGCAGACAAGATTAGTTCGACGTCCTGCAATGCAGTAAATCCGACATTTACCTCGTTATCCACAGAGAAAGCCTGCCCGACGGGCGCATAGAAATCATCGTCGGCGGCCATGTACTCCGATTTCCTGGCTTCAGAGTCCACGATCGCCTGTTCACGCGAGATAGGCATTCGATTGAGCGCCCACTCAGCAGCTCCGTCCGGCGTCAGAAGCTCAGGCAGGCCGGCGACCGGCGGGTCGAAACGGAGCGCCACGGCTGCGAGTCGCAGCATCCAGTACGCCCCCACGGGCGGCCTGATCTCGCCCCTGGCGACCGCCAACCTGACGACCTCCACGCCGAGCTTGAAGTCGCGGCTCCGTCGGCTTGGAGCCACCTCCCTAAGGGGGGTTACGCTGGTCTCCAGGGACTCGAGAACCGCCAACCACCACTGGGGGGAGCTCCCTCCAGGAAAGCGTCTGCGGATCCAGCCGGGGAGCCCATCAACCGGAATGCTCCGAATCTCCAGAAGATCAGACTCCAGTCCCATTTACGGGGCCCTCCCGCCATAGTCCGTAATCACTGATCGCGGAATTCTTATTCCGGCCTTGGCGAAGGCGTCGACGCCGCGCCCGATGAACGCTGCAGCACACTCTGCACAGGGCGGCGTGTAGTGGCCGGTGAGGTTATCGAATGAAGAAACCGCGCCACCACTTCGGAACGTCACCTGCCCTGCGGCGGCGACCGACTCACCGCCGCTCGCCACTGTGTGGTGGATGCCAGGTGCGGCTCGAACCATGTTCAAGTCTCCTCCCTCGCCGACCGTCCAGAGGAAGGTCCCGCCCTCAGACGCTGCGCGCGAGAAACCAGGTGAGCCGGCAGCCATCGGGGAAATCCCCGCTAAGTCAGCCTCCATTTGTTCAATCGGAAGATCGTTAGGCCTGCTGTTGGAGACTGAGCCAGTGCCGCAATTGTGAACGAGCACCGGTGTGGCGCCCGCCAGGACATAGTAAGAGTGGATGTCGTCGGCCGTCAGATTGTGGACGTGTTGGGTGGCGGTCCACTTCTGGACGGCAGTGATCTGGACGTGGGTGCCGGCACTGGTGCGGAGCCACATGCCCGGCTGCAGCTGGTCCGCGTCACGCCACTCTCGCAGGTCGTCCAGCCAGAACGGATGGCCTTCGGTCGCGGTGACGCTCCCGGTGCGATCGCCTCGGTCGCCGTCAACGTCCACAGTGATCTTGACGAGGTGCTTGATGCCCTCACCGACGATCAAAGCGGTAACCTGTCTCGCTTCTGTTCTGCCGGTGCCCGGGTCGGTGGCGAGGACCCGATCGCCCACCTTGACCCGCTCGATCGCCTTGAAGGATCCGTCCGCCATCAACACCTTGGTGCCGGGGATGAAGCTGTTGCGTGTGCAACCTCCTCCGCTTCTCCCTGCTCTGGCTGCGGCCCTGGACCCTACTTTCGCCGCACCCTTCCGGGCGGCCCTCGCCGCGGCTTTCTCGGCAAGCTTCGCAGCGCCCGCCCGTACCGCCCCTGCACCGCCGATGACGACCGGAGCCCATTCGCCGACGAACTTGCCGACCTTGTAGTTCTTGCTGTTCTTGTCGCCCCAGGTCGGGATGTCCTTGTAGAGAGGGCTGTTGGCCTGGGCGTCGTCGGCCGCCGCGACGCATCCGGTCGGGATTCCGGGCGGGCAGGACATTTTCACGATGCCGTAATAGACATCGGCGAGGAAATTCTTGGCGGTGCCCAGCGTGCCGTTGAGGAGACCGCTTGCCGCGCCGCCCGTGAAGTTGCGCACGTGACACAAGAAGTGACATTTCTTGGCAGGAGGCGAACTGCTCGGGCTGCTGTGACCTCCTCCAGGATTTGAGTGGGGGCATCCCTTGTTGGCGTAGTAGCAGTTCGGGTTGCCGTGGAGCGGGCCGTCGAGGCCGTCAGGGTCGCTCTGGGTGACGGGGGTCTGGTTGGCGTAGGAGTAGCCGTCCCAGCTCTGCGGGTAGTCGAGGTTGAACAGCGGGTCGACGGAGATGAAGCGGCCGATGTCCGCGTCGTACTCACGAGCGCCCAGGTGAGTGAGGGACGTGCTGGAATCGATGGTGCCGCCGACGAAGCCCCTCTCCCCCGGCCAGCCGCCGGCCTCGGTGCCACGTGGCTGGCCGAAGGGGGTGTAGCGGCGCTTGGTGAGTGTGCCGGTCGTCGCGTCGATCGCCACCTCACCGGTGCCCTGGTGGTCGGGCGACAGGAAGGTGACCCCCGCGGTGGTGCGCATGGCGACCGTGTCGCCGTCGTGGCTGTAGTAGCGGGTGGCCTGGGTGGCTGTGGCCCCCTTGTTGAGGCGGATCTCCAGGCCGGACAGGTATAACGTCGTGCCGGTCGGGTCCCGGCGGATCAGCCGGTCGCCGCTGGAGTCGTAGCCGAAGCTGGTCTCACCGGCGCCCGAGTCGGTGACCTTGGTGAGATGGCCTTCGGCGTCCCAGGAGAGCGTCTGGTCGCCGGCCCCGGTGGTCCTCCTGGTGGTGTTGCCGGTGGCGTCGTAGGCGTAACTGTCGGTGCGCCCGCCTGTCCCGGTCTGGGTGGTGACGGTGGCGAGTTGGTGCCCCTTGTACGAGGCGCCGACGCCGGTGCCACCCGCGTAGGCGTAGGTGCGCGTGGCGGTGAGCTTGTTGGACGTGTCGTACTGCGTCTCGGTGGCGCGGTTGCCGGAGGCGTCGAAGGTGTACGCGGTCCGGTACGGCGCGGGGCCGCCCAGGGTCGCCGAGGCCGGATCGGTCACGCAACTGTCGGTCGCCTGGGTCCAGGCGTCGGTGAGCCGCCTCAGGTAGTCGTAGCGGAAGCACTGGTTGTCGGTGCCGTCGCGGGAGACGTCGGTGATCTGCGTGATGTTGCCCGCGTCGTCATAGCCGTAGGTGGCGTTGCGGTCGACACCCGGCATGCCGGCGTGGACGGTCGTGCTGGTCTTCAGCCGCTGGGTGCCGAACTCGTACCCGTAGGTCTGGTCGACCTGCTTGCCTCCGGTGGACAGCCGCCTGCCGAGCAGCTTGCTGGTCTTGCTGTAGTCGGTCCCGATGACGTACGTCGCCAGGTTGCTGGTCAGCTTGATCGCGCGGCCGAGGTCGTCATACGTGGTGGCGATCACCTCATTCGGCAGTCCGCCGGCCGCCGGGCTGCTGACCGACTGCACGCTCCCGTCGAGGTTGTAGACGGTGTTGAACTGGTAGCCGGCGGAGGGCGCGAGCGCGGACTCGGCTGTGGGCAGGCCGGACAGGGTCACGGTCGTGCGGGTCGGCCGGTTCTGGTTGTCGTAGAAGTTGACCGACTCGGTGTAGACGGCGCCGTTCTCGTAGCGGATGGAGGCGGTCGGCTGTCCCTTGCGCACCGTGTCGTACGTCCACTCGGCGAGCTTGGTGCCGGGGCTGCCGCTCGTCGTGTCGTACCGGGCGATCTGACGGCCGATCGGGTCGTAGGTGGTGCTGATCTTCTTGCCGCGCGCGTCCTCGGTCTGGACGAGCCGGTCGAGGTCGTCGTAGGTGAATGTGGAAACGCCCTTGTCGGGATCGGACGCCTGAACCTTCCTGCCGCGCACGTCGTAGTTGTAGGTCCAGTTGTGGCCGCCGAACCCCTTGATCGACGCCAGGTCTCCCCTGGAGGTGTAGGTGTAGAAGGTCGAGTCGTACCCGCCGGGCTTGTGCTGGCGGACCTCGATCTTCCTCCCCTGCGCGTCGACGAGGGTGGTGGTGGGAATGCCGCCGTCGGGTGGGGTGACGGTGGTCCAGTCACCGCCGTAGGCGTATGTGGTGCGCCACTTCTCGCCCGCGTCGCTGTTGCCGGCCAGCAGCCGTTCGGTGAGGACGCGGCCGAGCCCGTCGTAGGTGTAGGCGGTCTGGGTCTCCACCTGGCCCGGGGTGTCCACGCCGAAGAGCGACGTGCCGGGGGCGCCGTCGGCGTAGTACGCCGCGTAGGTCCGGTCCACGCTGCCCTGGGCGTTGTAGAAGGTGTCGCTGACCAGGCGACCGCCGTCCGGGCCGGGCTGCTGGGTCTGGCGGGACCGCAGCCAGCCGTCTATCAGCTCGTACGCGGTGTCCTGACCGCCGTCCTTGTTCAGTTCCTTGGTGGAGACCGCGATGATCTTGCCGGACACGATCTGGTAGCCGAACTGCTTGTCGGGGAGTTGGTCGGTGCCGCGTCCCGGCGCCCACACTCTGGTCACTCGGCCGAGGGCGTCATAGGAGAAGACGGTCGTCTTGTCACCCTCGTCGGTGGACTTGAGCGTGTTCCCCCAGGCGGGATCGAGCTCGGTGGTCGTGGTCATCGCCGAGCCGGCGTCCCCGCTCTTGACCGGCGGCCCCGTGACCGTCGTCTTGGTGGTCAAGCCGCTGGTCTCGGTGTAGGCGGTGGTCGTGGTGCGCTCCACGGGGGTGTCCGCGGTGTTGTCGACCACGGTCATGGTCTTGGGCCTGCCGTAGGCGTCGTACGTGGTCCTGCTCCCGGGCACGTACCGGACGGCGGTGCTGGTGGTGCCGGTGGCCGCGACCTTGTCGGTCGCCGTGACCAGTCCCCTGGTCGGCGCCGCTCCAAGGGCCCCGCCGTCGTAGTAGGTGCGAACGTCGGAGATGAGCTGCTTGGTGAAGTCCACGGTCTTGCCGCACGACGCCGCCACCGTCCGCACCTGCGCGGGCAGGGCGACCAGCCAGTCGGCGGTGTTCTGTGCCGCCATGGTCACGGTGGTGCACCGGTTGTCCGTGTCGACGGCGACGTCGCCGAAGTCGTCGACCTGGGTGGGCGCGCCGGTCGTGGTGTCGAAGGTGTTGGTGGTGGTCTTGGTCTCCCGCCAGTTCCCGCCGTCGAGGGCGGTCATCTGTCGGGTGGTCTTGGCGCCGACCAGGTTGGCGGTGACCGTTCCCCATGACCGGGTACGGGAGGCCGTCTGGTGGTGCCACGGCGAGGCCACGCTCTTGGAGACGACTTTTCCGCCGGCCTTGTCGTAGGTGACTGTCCGGACCTCGAAGCCCTGCAGGGACTCGTGGTCGGGGTAGGGGCCGCCTCCCTCGTCGTCGGAGACCTCGACGTCCTTCTTGCCGCCGGAGGTGTTCAGGCGGTCGCCGTCCATGCCCTGGAAGTACCAGTGGTCGACCTGACCTGGCGCACCGCTGGTCGCCGCGCTGATCACGCGGACCTTGTCGTAGCCGCGCCACTGCGACCACGTCTTGTACTTCTCGGGTGTGATCCCGTCGTCGTCGTCGAAGTGCCAGGCAGGGTGCCCGATGCCGTAGTCGTACTTGGTGACCATGTCGGGCGAGCCGCCGGTCAGGTCCGTCTGGACGGTCTGGGTCACCACGTACTTGTGGAACCAGTCGAGCGTGGGATGGTCGCTCTCGCCGCTGGTCTTCATCCAGTACGTGGGGAAGCACCGGCGTTGGTTGGTCTGCGGGGTCGGCAGGTCGGCTGTGGTGCAGTCGGCCGCGGAGTAGTTGACGTCCAGCACTCCGCCGAACTCGTTGTACACCGTGCCGAGCCGGTTCTTCACGAACGGGCCGACGTCGTCACCGAACTTGTCCACCCGGTTCGGCAGCTGGGTGTAGACGAACGACACGGGCGGCAGCACGACCGGGTCCTGGCCGGCGAGCCCGGTGTGCACGATGGACGTCAGCAGCAGTTGCCGGTCGACGTCCGCCATCCCCCACGCGTGCTTCAGCTCCCAGTAATCCACCGGGCGGTAGTCAACGCCGTTCTCCTTGAGGATCTCGGTCTTGATCAGGGTGAGCCGCTTGCGGGACCAGAACGTCGGCGAGAGCGTGCCGTGCTCCTCCTTGCACTCCTGGTCGGCGTCGCAGTGCAGGTCCCAGGGCACGTCCTCCCAGTACTCGGGATGGTCCTTGATCTTGTCCTCGGCGCAGTCCGCATCCTCGGAGCGGAGGCACCGCTCGGAGACCTCGAAGTCGACCCGTGCGGGGGCCTTGCCCGGAAAAAGGTTGTCGGCGCGCAGACCGTAGTCGATGTGGTCGAGGTAGCCGCCGCGCACGTACGACGTCTCGTCCTCGGGCTTGAGGTTGCGGCCGTAGTGGTTGGTCTCCTGCTTGTAGAAGTAGGTGATCGCGTTGCCGTCCCGGTCGACGATCTTGTCAAGGTTCCACCGCCACGCCTGCCGGCACCAGGAGTCCTTGAACTCCGCCTTGTGGCACGGCTCGCCGTCGTCGTCGCCGAAGACGGGCACTGTCCAGGCCGACTGGGTCTGCGGATTCTCCAGGGCCAGGGTGTTCAGCCCGAAGAAGTACTGGGTGCCGTCGGTGGTGGTGACCTTCCAGTACTCCCCGTCGTCGTCGCCGTTGTTGACGGAGTCGCTGGTCAGCTTCTCGATACGGGTGCCGTCGTCGTTCTTCATCCGCCACGTGTTGCCTCCGGCCGGGATGAGCTCGCCGCCCTTGCCGTTCAGCGTCATCGTGGCGTTGTCGTAACCCCAGCACAGGTCGCCGGGATAGGTGTCCCAGGTGGAGTTCTTCGGCACGCCGTCGTCTTTGCAGGGCTTGTAGCGGCGCTCTATGAAGCCGGGCCACAGGTCGAACCCGTCGCCTACCCAGGAGGGCTGGGTGTTGGTGTTGGACGTGCGGCCGTCGATGGACGAGGAGGAGTACGACAGGGTGACGCCCGGTGTCAGCCCGCCGGGCACCGGCGGCACCCGAAGGGCGTACGACCAGGTGAAATCCCCCGACTGCGCGCCGACGCCCCACGTCGCCGACGCCGACAACGGAGTCGCCTTGTAGTCGCCCTTGTCACCGGCCGGTTCCGGCGCGGCCGCCAGCACGGTCGCCGCGCCGTCCGCCGACGCCGTCGTCACCTCCGCGCTCACGCTCTGGTGCTCGGTGTCGTTGGCCGAGGCGACCGGTGTCGCCGTACGGCAGCCGGCGGCGTCCGGCGTGGAGAGCGCGCAGGCGGGGAACCGCACCAGCCGCAGGCGGGAGCCGTAGGAGGCCCCGTACGCGCGGGCGAACCCCGAGTAGTCCAGGCGTACGGCCAGCTTCTCCGGGACTGACGCGGGGCCGGCCGGCTCGACGGAGAACATCACCCCGTCGACACCGGCCCGCCGCCCCGCCTCGCGGTCCAGCATCCGCACTCGCACCTTGTCCGGGGCAGCGGACGAGGCGGCAGACGCGACGGCGGATGAGGCAGCGGACGGGGCGGACGGGGCGGCGCCGACCCAGACCGGAAGCGCGCCCGCCTTCGTGGCCGCCGGGGCCGACGCGCGCAGGCCGGGCGCGGCGGCAGGCAGGGAGACCTCGGCGACGCCCGCCTTCGGCCACGTCACGGTGGCCGGTGGCGCCGGGTGGGCCACAGAGGCGTCCACCTTGCGCGGTTTGACCTTGATCTCGTGCCCAGCCACCGTCTTGTCGGGGTCCGCCGGCTTGGGCAGCAGCCGGTCGGTGTCCGCCGCGACCGGCGGGGCCTCGACCGGCGCCGCCGCCAGCAGCCCCGCGCACACGACGAGCGCCGTCAGGGTCGCGACCAGGCGCGGAACACGCCGCCCGTTCCTCCCGCTACGCACAGCATCCTCCACGGCTAGAGCTCGTCGATCTCGGTGGGGTTGGCCAGGTAGGCGACCTCTTCCTCGGTGGCCGCGCCGCGCAGCACCCAGACGTCGTCCAGCTGGCCGCGCCAGTTCTGGCCCGCGGGATAGGCGCCGCCGGTCCTGGCCCGCCCGAGTTGAACAGAGGTGATGGGTGCGAACACCCGGGTGTTCTCGCGGTACGACACCGTCGGCGCCTCGGCGGCGTCCTCCCGCACGCCGTTGACGTAGAGCGTGATCCGGCTGTTGAAGCCGTCGTAGACGACCGCCAGGTGGTCCCAGTCGCCGAAACCGCCCTGGTGGAAGCTGGAGTGCTCCACCGTCGCGGTGGCGCCGCCCGTCCCGTCCACGCTGGGCACGTCCAGCACGTAGCAGCCCTTGGCGGCGTCGTAGCGGACCGCCACGGCGCTGTTGGTGGCGCCGGCGAGGCCCAGCACGGTCATGGACCTGGTGGGAGTGCCGGCCGTCTGCACCCAGGCGGACACCGTGAAGCTCTCGGAGCTGTCGATCACCGCCCCGTCGGCCGTGGCGTAGTCCCCGTCGCCGCCGGGAAGGTCGAGCGCCCCGGCCACCTGGCCGTCCGGCGGCGTCACGATGCTCAGGCCCGGGTCGGTGGAGATCCTGGCCGTGCCGGCCAGCTTGACCGGGTGCTTCACGGCGGCCGGCGCGGAGTCGGGGCTGGTCGCCGGGGTGCCGGTCGCGGTGTTGAGCCGCCAGCGGCCGAAGACGTCGGACTTGACGGTGAACAGGTCCTGGGCCTCCTCGACCGAGAGGATCCGGTCGTAGATCCGCACGTCGTCGATCGCGCCCGTGGCATAGTCGACCGCTGCGCCGTTCCACTTGGACCGGCCGATCTGCAGCCCGCCTCCGGCCTGCCATACCGGTGGCAGGTTGTTGGTGCCGCTCTCGACCCCGTTGACGTAGAGCCGGAGCTTACCGGCCACGACGTCCTGGACCCCGACCAGGTGGGTCCACTGGCCGAGCACGGCGGTGTTGGCCGAGTACGCGGTGAGGCTCGTCGGGGCCGTGACGTCACCCGCCGTCCGCATGAACGCCCACTTCTTGTTCGCGGCCCGGTACTTGAGGTAGAAGCCGCTCTGGTTGGCGCCGTCCTGGCTCACGATCGTCATGTCCGTGGCGGCGGTGGTCGGCAGCTTCACCCAGGCGGCGACGGCGAAGTTCCCGATCGTGTTGAGCACCGGGCCGGCCGTGGAGGCGTACGCGCCCGGCCCGGTGAGCTGCATGGCCGTCCCGACCTGCCCCGGGACGCCGAGGGTCGCTCCGCCCTGCACGGTGGCGGAGAGCGGGCCGCCGCCCTCGCCGTAGACCCGCTCGTTGCCCGCTGGCTCCTCCAGCCGCCAGTGGGCCGTCAGCCTGCGATCCGCAGGGGTGGAGCTGGCGGCCAGGCTCGCCGCGTCGGCGTCGGACAGGGCCTCGGCGAACACCTTGACCTCGTCCACGTCACCCGGCCAGTTGTTGGCGTACCCGCCGTCGAAGAGGCTGCGGCCGATCTGGAACGCGCCCCTGGCGTCGAGCACAGAGGCGACCGGGGTCTCGGCGGCCTTGATGCCATTGACGTACAGCCGGAGCATCTTGGCGGGCGCGTCGTACACGCCGGTCAGGTGGGTCCAGACGTTCAGCTCCGGCGGCGTGGGCGCGATCGCCCCGGTCCACGGGCCGCTCCCGCCGTTCACGTCGTTGGCCGGGGTCTTGAACACCCACGAGCTGGGGGCGGGGTTCACGCCGAGCTGGAAACCGCTCTGGACGGACGCGTCCTGCGCCAGGACGTTGTAGAAGGCGTCGTTCTTGCGCAGCCGGACCCATGCCGAGACGGTGAAGCTCCGGGTGGTGTCGGCGACGGCGAGGTCGGTGGCGGCGTAGCCACCGGCGTAGCCGTCGAGGCTGAGGCCGTTGCCGGTCTTGCCCTCCGCGCCCAGGGTGGCGCCCGCACCGGATCGGGCGGCGATCCCAGGCGTCTCACCGGTGAGCGCGGAGGAGCCTGCGGGTTCGTCCAACTTCCAGCGCGCCTTCTCCGGGGCGCCCTCACTCACCCAGAACCGGTAGTCGCCGACCGAGAAGTTCCCCGCCGCGTCCCACACGGTGATGTACAGGATGTTGACGCCGGCGCGGGTCGGGACCACCTGGACCGTCTGCGGGTTGGCGGCACGGGCGACCGCAGAGGCGGGGGCGGGGGTGGTGTTGAGCGCGTACGCGAACTTGGTCACCTCAGAATCGAAGGTGATCGCGAACGAGCCGTAGCGGCCCACACCGTCACGCGCGGTCACATCCGGGTCGTCGGGGTTCAGCTCCGGGTACTGGGGTGAGCCGACGACGGGGGTGCGGGGAGCGGTGGGGTCATAGCGCAGATAGCAGCTGGTGGCGGCGCCCGCCCAGCTCCACGGGCTCCACGCCGCGCCGTCGTAGGCCCGCACCTGGTAGTCGAAGTCGGTGTTCGGCGGTATCAGCCCGGCCGGGACCTGTACCGAGAACGACGAACGGTGCGAGCCCTTGGCTGACTGCTTTTTAGGCGTGGTGGTGCTCCACCGGTGCTCGGTGCCGGAGGCGTCCTTCCACGTGACCAGGAACTCGGCGTTGAGCTTCTCCCCCTCGGCGCCGCTGTTGTCGGGGTCGGTGAGGTTGTCGGCGTACAGCATCGGCAGCCGGTTCACCGGCGTGGTGTGGCCGTAGGCAGGGCACGGGCCGCCGGGGCTGGAGTGCAGTTGCTTCATCTGCGGCTGCGGCGGGGCGGTGTTGTAGTACACGCGCAGGGTCGCCTCCCCGTCGAACCGCTTCCAGCCGTATTCGTCGTCCTCGTGGCCGGCCTGCAGGCCGAACGTCGTGTTCGACCAGCCCTTCCTGGCGGCCTCCTTGACGGCCGACTCGACGTTGAAGATCACATCGCCCGCAGGGCAGCTGCTCGAGTGGCCCTTGGCGACGTCCCGGTAGGTGAGGTAGTCCGCCCAGTTGTCCTTGGTCGAGCTCCAGGTCGAGCTCTTGCCGAAGGCGGTGGTCCGGTAGATGTGCACCGATCGCCCGTCGCAGGACGGCGCCCAGGTCTCCTTGACGGAGAACTCCGCCGACAGGATCTGCTTGCCCGCGAAACGGCTGGTCGGCATCCGGTAGAACAGCCGCTTGACGTGGGAGCTGCCGCAGTAGGCGCCGGCCGGGGGCAGGCTGATGGGGCAGCGCCCCATTCCCTCGTCGTCGAAGTCATGCGCCTCCCAGCCGCCGCTGGAGACCATCAGGTTGGCGGAGTTCTTGGGCGCGGACCACACGGGGTCGATGTAGATCGGGAACTTCGCGTCGGGCGAGGTGAGCAGCCCCTGGTCCGGCTCCAATGTCATGTGCGCGGCGTCGGCACTCATCTTCATCACCGCGACGCGCGAGGTGTCCCCCGGCGCCGCTGCGGACGGCCTGCGCAGCCCTGTGCCCGCGGCCGGCGCCGGCCCGGCCGGCTCGCTGGAGTCCCACATCTTCGGCGGCGAAGCCGTGAACACCTCCGCGCCCGTCACCGGGTCGACGGCCGACTGGTCGCCCCGCTCGTCCCCCGCCAGCCGCAGGTCCGGCGCAGAGAGTCCGAACTGGAGTTTGGCCAGCCGGGGATCGCGCGCCGCCTCGGGCGTCTTCACCACCAGCACGTGCGAGGCGCCCTCGGCGGTGGCCCGGACCCGCAGGTCGACGTCGGGCCCGAGCACACCCCGGTACACGGCGGTGTCGCCCTCGAGTTCGGGCGCGGGCAGGCGGCCGGGCCACGACAGCGACATCCGGCGCCCGGCCCGGGTCATCGACAGCATGGGCGCGTCGCCGCCGCCGGAGAGCCGCAGATCGACGGTGGTGGCCACCGGCCGGACGGACCCGTCGGCGTCCTTGCGCAGCGTGGTGTCGATGCCGACCCACTTGCCGTCCTTCAAGGTGCGGACCGGTTTCACGTGCTCGACCGCGACGAACCCCCCCTGGGGCTGGGCCTGCACCTCTTGTCTCTCGCCGCGCAGGCCGAGGACCTCCACCGGCCGCCCCGACTCACGGGCGGCCCGCGCCGCCTCGGCCTCAGTCACCTGGGGCAGCGGGTCGGCCGTCCGCGCGGCCTGCGCCCCGCGCCCTGGGACCGCGCCCCAGGATGGGGCGGCCAGGCACGACAGGGCCATGGCCGCCATCGCTGACACCGACGTCAGGGTCCAACGAGTTCTCACACCGCGCTCCCCACCGGCTCCTCGTCGACGTGGGCCGGCAGAGCCTTCTGGCGGCCTCGATCAACAGTGCCGACGAGCGGTAGACGGCGCGTTCAGATCGTGTAGATCACGCGTTGACCCGGCCGCGCGGGGCGAGGGCCGTAAGATCGGCTGGGTGAGCCTGCCCGCCGTCCCCCAGGAGGTGGCGCCGCCGGTCGAGCCGGCGCGCGACCCGTACCAGGTCTATCTCGACTCGCTCACCAGCCCCGAGTCGCGCCGCACGATGCGCGGCTGCCTCGACCGGCTGGCCCGGCTGCTCACCGGCGACGAGCGTGCCACGGGCGCGGGCCAGCCGTGGCATCTGCTGCGGTACGAGCACACCGTCCGCATCCGTACGATGCTCACGGACCAGGGCTGGTCGGCGGCCTACGTGAACAAGCACCTCGTGGCGCTGCGGCGGGTGCTGAAGGAGGCGTGGCGGCTCGGCCAGACCAGCGCCGAGGACTTCGCCCGCGCCTCCGACCTGGCCCCGGTGCGCCAGAGCCGCCTGCCCACCGGGCACCACGTGCCGCCCGAGGTGGTGGGGGCGGCCCTGTCGGCCTGCGACGACTCGCCGTCGGGGGTGCGGGACGCGGCGCTGATCGCCGTCCTCTACTCCACCGGCTGCCGCCGCGCCGAGCTCGGGAGCCTGTCGCTCGCCGACTACGACCCGGGCAGCCGGTCGCTGCGGGTGCGCGGCAAGCGCGACAAGGAGCGCCTCGTCTACCTCACCACCGACGCGATCGGGCTGGTGGAGCGGTGGCTGGCGATCCGGGGGACCTCGCCGGGGGCGCTGTTCAGCCCGATCAGCAAGGCGGGGCGGCTGCGGACGCGCGACGGGCGGCCTGTGGGGCTGACCGGGCAGGGCATCGCCGACATCCTGGCCCGCCGCCTGTCGGAGGCGGGGGCGGCCCGGCGTACCGCGCACGACTTCCGGCGCACGTTCATCGGCGAGCTGCTGGACGCGGGCGTGGACCTGGCCACGGCCCAGGCCCTGGTGGGGCACTCCTCCCCGGCCACGACGGCCCGCTACGACCGCCGCCCGGAGAAGACCCGCCGCGACGCGGTCGACCGCCTCCGCCTTCCCGCCCCGCGCCCCCTTTCCTGAGGCGCCCGCTTTAGGCGCGCGCTTCCCTGAGGCGCCCGCCGCCCGCGCTCACACTTCGGAGGGGAGGAGCGAGAAGGCGCGTTCGGCTGCCCGCACCGCCTCGCGCTCCACCTCTTCCAGCGGCCGCCCCTCGACCAGCAGCTCCACGTTGCGCCGGGCCAGCACCCGCTGGGCGGCCAGCACCTGCCCGGCGACCAGGTCGGCGGTCAGGTCGTCGGTCGTCTCCGCGAGCGCCTCGGCCAGGGCCTGCTCGTCCAGCGACATATGCCGGAACAGCCGGGCGACCAGGCTGGGCGTGGAGAACACCATCCGGTTGAAGGCCAGCACCTCCGGATCGTCGTTGAGCCCCGTGACGGGGTCGTGCCTGGCGAGCCCGTCGAGGAAGTGGCGGCGCAGGGCCTCCAAGGGCCGCTCGTGCGGCGCGCGCTGCCGCACGACACGCGCCGCCTCGCCTTGATGATCGGCGATCCGGTGCAGCACGAGGTCTTCCTTGGTCGGGAAGTACTTGAACAGCGTCGGCTTCGACACCCCCGCCGCCGCCGCGACCTCCGTCACGGGCACCTCGTCGAAGCCGCGCTCCAGGAAGAGCGCGACGGCCGCCGTCGAGATGGCCTCGTGGACGCGCTGTCGCTGAAGCTCTCGTAGTCCTGTCATGTGCACACTCTAGCGCCAAAGCGTTAACCTGGTTAAACTCTTAACCGAGTTAACGCTTTAGGGAGGCGCGAATGGGCACGCTCGAGGACGAGAAGCAGTACGTCGAACGCTGCACGGCCGGTCTGCGCAGGATGCTCGAAGGCGCGCGCGACAACGTGATCGTCGGCGAGTCCGTGGCCGGCGACCGCTACAGCGCCGAGCGCCTGGGACGCCACCTGAAGAGCCTGGCCAAGGAGCTGAGCGAGGAGCCCGAAGGCCCTCCGTTCTTCGGCCGACTGGACTTCGGCCAGGACTCGGCCGAGCACAGCGGGCGGGCGTACCACATCGGCAGGCGGCACATCACCGGCGAGCACGGCGGGCCGCCCGTGGTGATCGACTGGCGCGCGCCGGTCGCGCGGGCGTTCTACCGGGCCGGCGCGCGCGACCCGCAGGGCGTCGCGGTGCGCCGCCGCTTCGGCTGGTCCGGGACGACGCTGACGAGCTTCGAGGACGAGCGGCTCGAACAGGGCGAGGAAGGCAAGTCACGCATCCTGGCCGCCGAGATCGAACGTCCCCGCGTCGGCCCCATGCGGGACATCGTGGCCACCATCCAGCCCGAGCAGGACGACCTCGTACGCGCCGACCTGGACGCCTCGATCTGCGTCCAGGGCGCGCCCGGCACCGGCAAGACGGCGGTCGGGCTGCACCGGGCGGCGTACCTGCTCTACGCGCACCGGCAGCGGCTCGAGCGCTCCGGCGTTCTCGTCCTCGGGCCGAACCGGGCCTTCCTCGGCTATATCTCCGCCGTGCTGCCCGCGCTCGGCGAGATGGAGGTCGAGCAGACGACCTTGGAGCGCCTGCTCGCCACCGTCCCCGTCACCGCCGTGGACAGCGAGGCCGCCGCGATCGTCAAGCACGACGCGCGGATGGCCGAGGTCCTGCGCAGGGCGCTGTACGGGCGGATCGGCAAGCCGGTCGAGCCGGTGGCGGTGCCCGACGGCTCCTACCGGTGGCGGGTGACTGAGGAAGAGCTGCGCCGCATCGTGGACGACACGCGCCGCGAGTCGCTGCCGTACGGGGTGGGCCGGGAGCGGGTCCAGGCCAGGGTGGTCGCCGCGATCCGCCGCCAGGCCGAGGCCAGGGGGCAGACGGCCAACGCGGCCTGGACCCGCAGGATCGCCCGCGGCGTCACCCCGTTCCTGGACGCCGTCTGGCCCGCCGTCAAGCCGGCGGAGGTCCTGTACGGGGTCCTCCGGGGCGACACGGCCTGCGGCGTGCTGACGGACGCCGAGTGGGCGGCCATCACCTGGGCGAAGCCGCCCCGCAGCGTCAAGACCGCCAAGTGGACGGCGGCCGACCTGGTGCTGCTCGACGAGGTCGCCGGCCTCATCGAGCGCCCGCGCGGCTACGGCCACGTCATCCTCGACGAGGCCCAGGACCTGTCGCCGATGGAGTGCCGGGCCGTGGCCAGGCGCAGCGAGCACGGCTCGCTCACCGTCCTCGGCGACCTGGCCCAGGGCACCACCCCGTGGGCAGCCTCCTCGTGGCCGGAGCGCATGGCGCTGCTGGGCAAGCCGGACGGCCAGGTCATCGCCCTGACCACCGGCTTCCGGGTTCCTGCGGCCGTGGTCGAGCTGGCCAACACGCTGCTGACCGCGCTCGACGTCCAGGTGCCCGCGACCCGCTCGTACCGCTCGGACGGCCGACTGCGCGTCACCGAGGCGGCCGGGCTGGAGAAGGGAGTGGTGGAGGCGGTGCGCGAGGCGCTGGCGTTCGAGGGCTCGGTCGGGGTGATCGCGGCGGACGCCGACGTCGAGGCGCTGACGTCCGCGCTCGGAGATGAGGGACTGAAAGCGGACGGCCGCCTGAGCGTGCAGCCTGCCTCGCTGGTCAAGGGCCTGGAGTATGACCACGTGATCGTGGCCGAGCCCGCGGCCATCGCCGAGGCCGAGCGGCGCGGGCTGAACCGCCTGTACGTCGCCCTCACCCGCGCGGTCTCCCGGCTGGACGTCGTGCACGCCCGGCCTCTGCCGCCCCAGCTTTCGCGCTCAGCAAAAGCCTCCTGATTTCGTTATATGTCGATGTTCGTTCGGCTCGACAGGACCGGCGCCTTCGGTGTGTGATGTTGTTCATATCTTGAGAGGAGCCGGCCAGTGACCTCTTCGCACGAGCCGCCCCAGGGCGACGACGTACCGCACGCCAGAGAAGACCAGTGGAGCCAGCCGCCGCCCTATCCTCCTCCGCCGCCACCTCAGCGGCAGGCGCCGAGCAGCCAGGTCCTGTCGATCATCGGGTTCGTCTGCGCGGTGGTGGCCGTGCTGTTCATCCCGATCCTGTTCGGGCTGGCCGGCATCGTGCTCGGCATCGTCGGCCACACGCGGGGTGAGCCGCTGGGCAAGTGGGCCGCCGTCGCCGCCGGCGTCGGGATGATCATCGGGATAGCGCTCGGCGCCATCCTCGTCAGCAGCATGTCCTGACGCCGCCCGTACGGCGGGCGCCGGGCCCGCCGTACACCTCAGCCCGGCCCGCCGTACATCTCAGGTGGCGGCCAGGGCGACCGTGGGAGACAGGCGGGCGGCCCGCATGGCGGGGTAGAGCCCCGCCAGGGTGCCGATGAGGAGGGTCGCCCCGATCGCGCCGCCCAGGGCCCAGGGCGGGACGACCGGCGGCCAGCCCCGTGACAGGGCGTACCCCGTGGTCGCCAGCGCGCCCAGCACCGAGCCCGCCACGCCGCCCAGGGCCGACAGCAGCAGCGACTCCGCCAGGAACTGCAGGCGCACCTGCCCCCGGGTAGCCCCGAGCGAGCGGCGCAGGCCGATCTCCCTGCGGCGCTCCAGCACGGAGATGACCATGGTGTTGGCCACGCCGACGCCGCCCACCAGCAGGGCCACCGCGCCCAGCCCGAGCAGGAGGTTGGTGAAGGCGCCCGCGGCGGCGGCCTTGGCGGCCAGGGCGTCCGACGGCCTGCTGACCGTGACCTCCTCCGGGTTCTCCGGGTTCACCGTGCGGGCCAGCACCGCGCGCACCGCCTCCACCGACTCGTCCGAGGAACGCTCGTAGACGGTGGTGGCGTAGCCGTCGAAGCCCAGGAGCTCCTTGGCGGCGGGGAACCCGACCAGGGCCGAACGCTCGATCTCCGGCGCCAGCGGCATCGGCCCGAGTATCCCGATGACCGTGAACCACCGGCCGCCCATCCACACCTGCACCCCGGTCCTGCTCAGGCCGAGCCGTTCGGCCGCCTTGGCGCCGAGCACGACGGCGGGCTGCCGGGCGGTGGCGTCGTTGAGCCAGACGCCCTTGGCCACCGCGCCCTCCAGGGTGGTCAGCAGCTCGGTGCTGGCCGCCTGTACGGCGATGCCGCCCGTCACGGCGTCGGGAATGTGGTTGTTGCGGCGTACGGTGGCCTCCACGGCGCCGGTGGCCGCGGCCGTACGCACCGGGCGGATGCGCTGGACCATGGCCAGCGCGGTGGTCGGCAGCTTGGCGCCCTCCCCGAACATGGTCTGGCCGGGCGCGACGGTCAGCAGGTTGGTGCCGAGCCGGTCGAGCTGTCGCAGGAGCTGCTCGCGCGAGGAGGACGAGATCCCGATCACGGCGATCATCGTCGCGATGCCGATGGCGATGCCGAGCGCCGACAGGATCACCCTCGTGGGGCGGGCGCGCAGCCCGGCGGCCCCGACCCGGAGCACGTCCCCGGGGCTCAGCCTGCCCGGCGCCGGCCGGGGTCGCGGGTCGTGCTCGTTCAACGCCGGGCTCCTCTCAAGAGCTCAACGGGGCTCAGGTGGTCGTGCTCGTGGCCGTCGACGACGAGGCCGTCGCGCAGGCGCACCTGGCGGCGGCACCAGCCGGCGATCTCGGCGTCGTGGGTGATGACGGCGACGGTGGTGCCGGACTCGTTCAGGTCCGCCAGCACGGCCAGCACGTCGGCGCCGGCGTGGGAGTCCAGGTTGCCGGTCGGCTCGTCGGCCAGCAGCAGCGGCGGGTCGCCCGCCACGGCGCGGGCGACCGCCACCCGCTGCTGCTCGCCGCCGGACAGCTCCGACGGCCTGTGCCCCAGCCGGTGGCCGAGCCCGACCCGTTCCAGCGCCTCGGCGGCGCGCTCGCGGCGGGCGCGGCGGCCGGTGCCGGTGTAGAGGAGGCCGTCCGCCACGTTGTCCAGCGCGCTGACGCCGGGCGACAGGTGGAACTGCTGGAAGACGAACCCGAGTGTGCGCGAGCGCAGCCCCGACAGCTGCCGGTCGGACAGAGTGGCGACGTCGTGGCCGGTGACGAGCACGGTGCCGGTGGTCGGGCGGTCGAGCGTGCCGATCAGGTGGAGCATGGTGGACTTGCCGGACCCCGACGGGCCGACGATGGCCAGCAGGTCGCCGCGGGCGACCGTCAGGTCCACGCCGCGCAGGGCGTGCACGTCGCCGGGGTACGTCTTCGTCACTCCGCGCAGCTCCACGACGGCCTCTTGATCGTTCATCGGGCCGGCACCCCGACCTTCATGCCCTCGGCCAGCCCTTCGCCCTTGATCTCGACGAGGCCGCCTCCGAACGCGCCCGTCTCCACCGCCACGATCCGGCTGCTCCCGCCCGCCACGACCTCGACCCCGAACCCGCCCTCGCGCAGCGCCAGCAGCGCCTCGACCGGCACGGCCAGCACGTCCGCGTGCCGGGCGCTGGCCATCTCCACCTCGACCGGCGCCTGGTCCAGCTTCGTCCTGGGCGGTTTGGCCAGCGTGATGTCCACGTCGACGGTGGTGCCCGCGTCCTGCTCCTGCCCGGACGACTCCGCGACCGTCCCGACCGAGGTGACCCGGCCGGTGACCCGCTCGCCGCCGGGCAGCGTCACCGTGACCCCGGCGCCCTTCCTGGCCAGCGTCTGGTCGCCCGTGTCCAGGTCCACGTGGACCAGGCGGCGGATGCCGCTCACCGTGAGCGCCTGCCCGCCCGGCGCGGTCCTGGCGCCGACGGCGGCCCTGACCTCGGTCACGCGTACGGCGGCGGGCTGGAAGGCGACCTGGGCCGCGTCCACCCGCCCGGTCTCCGCCAGCCCCCTGCCGTCCTGCCAGTCCTTGACCGCCTGCTCGGTGGCGTAGCTGAAGTGGTCGTCCACGGTCAGGTAGTCGCCGTACCCGAGGGCCTTGAGGTTGCGCTCGAGCTGCTCCACGTCCGGCCCGTCGGACACGCCCTGCTGCAGCGTCCGGTACATCGGCAGCTTGCCGTACATCAGCACCAGCGGCCTGCGGTCCACCTTGAGCAGCGGCCGGCCGCGGCGGATCACGGCGCCCTGGGCGGCGATCCAGGTCACCGTCCCGGAGGCGCCCGAGGCGATCTGGCGCTCACCGGCGTAGGTGAGCGCGCCGTCCACGGTCTTGGTCTCCACCAGATCCTGCCTGGTGATCTCCGCGGTGGCGGGCACGGGAGGCTTCGTGGGCGTGGCGGCGCCGGGGCCGCCGTCGTTCAGCACGGCCACCGCGGTCCACGTCGCGGCGACGGCCAGGACGGTGCCGCCACCCAGCAGCAATCCCTTTCTCACGGCTGCTTCACCTTGCCGCCGCCGGGCGCGTACTGCTCGCAGGCCTTGTGCGCGGCCTCGATCTTCTGCTTGGAGCCGTTCCTGATCTCGAACCGCATCCCCTCGCCCGGTTTGGGGTCGGGCATGTCGACGCCGTGCTGGCGCATGCACTGCGCGAACTTGACCATCTGGTCGTAGTCCTGTGCGCTGGGCGTGCGGTCGCGGACGATCGCGTCCAGGATGGGCCGGCAGGCCTTCTGGGCCTGGTCCATCTTGTCGCGGCCCATGCTCTTGTCGCCCTCCACCCGGATATTGCCGTTCTGCGGGTCGGGCACGTTGACGCCGTGCTCGCGCATGCACCGCGCGAACCGCAACCCCGCCTCCTGCGGGTCCAGCGAGGCCGACGGGGAGGCCGACGGGGAGACGGCCGAGGCGCCGCCGCCCGCGCTGGCCACGCCGTCCTCCTTGGGCGCCGTGCCGCCGCACGCGGCCAGCGCCAGCGTGAGAGGGACGGCGACCAGCAACAGCCGTACGTTCATGGCATTCGCTCCTCCGTGCCCCGGGTCCTTCGCCCGAGGCGCGGCCCAACTCCAGCCCACCGGGTGCTAGAACCGGATAAGCCCCGGCGGCCGGTTTATGGTGGGCTGCGTTCAGCAGCCCACCACAAGTAGCGGATTGCACTTATCCGCCCCTAACACCTGATCCGTCACGCTCTGGTGTCAGAGGAAAGGGGCCGGCGATGCGGGTTCTGGTCGTCGAGGACGAGGAACGGCTGGCGGACGCGGTCGCGCACGGGCTCAGGCTGCACGCGATCGCCGTCGACGTGGCCTACGACGGGCAGGACGCCCTGGACATGGCCGCGTACGTGGACTACGACGTGGTGGTGCTCGACCGGGACCTGCCGGAGGTGCACGGCGACGACGTGTGCCGGCGGCTGCGCGCGGAAGGCGGGGGCAGCCGGGTGCTCATGCTGACCGCGGCCGGCCAGATCCGCGACAAGGTGGACGGGCTGGCCATCGGGGCGGACGACTACCTGGTCAAGCCGTTCGCGTTCGCCGAGCTGGTGGCCCGGGTCAGGGCGCTGGCCCGCAGGTCTGCCCGCTCCGCGGTCCCGCCGCTCGAACGCGGCGGCATCGCGCTCGACCCGGCGCGCCGCACGGTCACCAGGGACGGGCGTTCCGTGTCGCTGAACCGCAAGGAGTTCGACGTGCTGCGTGTGCTGCTCGGCGCGGACGGCGAGCTGGTCACCGCGGGTGAGCTGCGCAGGAGCGTCTGGGACGAGTACGCCGACCCCGGCACGGGCGCCCTGCGGGTCACGATCTCGTCGTTACGCAAGAAGCTCGGCGTGCCGTCCGCCATCCAGAACGTGCCCGGCAAGGGCTACCGGCTTTGACCGCCGGGGCCTGGCGGCTGTGGTGGAGCAGCAGGAGGCTCCGGCTGCGGCTCACGCTGCTCTACGGCGGCCTGTTCTTCGTGGCCGGGTCGATCCTGCTCTGGGTCACCTACCTCATCACCGGGCAGGCGCTGGACCGGCAGTTTGTCGTGGCCGCCCGCAAGGTTGCGACCCCGCCTGCCGGCGTGGTCGTGCAGCGCCCGATGTTCGAGGAGGGCGTCTTCCAGGGCGACATCATGTACCGGGCCGAGAACGTGCTCAGCGACATGATGCGCTGGTCCATGCTCGCGATGATCGCGGTCGGCGTGGTCGCGCTCGTGCTCGGGTACGTGGTGGCCGACCGGGCGCTGCGGCCGCTGGACCGGGTGACGGAGACGGCGCAGCGGCTCTCGGAGAGCACGTTGCACGAGCGGATCGGCCTGAGCGGCCCGCCCGACGAGGTCAGGCGCCTGGCCGACACGTTCGACGCGATGCTGGACCGGCTGCACCGGGTGTTCGACGCGCAGCGGCGCTTCATCGCCAACGCCTCCCACGAGCTGCGCACGCCGCTGGCGATCAACCGCACGGTGCTGGAGGTGTCGCTGGAGGAGCCGGCCGCGTCGGAGGACCTCAAGGCGCTGGCCAGGGCGCTGCTGGGGACCAACGCGCGTTACGAGCGGCTCATCGAGGGCCTGCTGCTGCTCGCGCAGTCGGAGCAGGAGCTCACCGTGCGCAAGTGGGTGGACCTGGAGCAGGTCGTACGCACGGTGCTGGAGCAGATCGACCTGCAGTCGCGCAAGCGGCCCGTCACCCTGCACCAGGACCTGCGCCCGGTGCTGGTCGAGGGGGATCCGCTGTTCCTGGAGCGGTGCGTGGTCAACCTGCTGGAGAACGCGATCAAGTACAACGTGCGCGACGGCGAGGTCTGGCTGACGCTTGGGCAGGAGCAGGGGGACGCTCTCATCACGGTGCGCAACACCGGGCCGCTGGTGCCGCCGTACGAGGTGGACGACCTGTTCGAGCCGTTCAGCCGGAGCCAGGGCGACCGGGTGCGCTCGTTCAAGGGGGCGGGGCTGGGGCTGTCGATCGTGCGGGCCATCGTGCGCGCGCACGGCGGCCGGGTGGGCGCCGTCGCGCGGCCCGAGGGCGGGCTGAGCGTCACCGTACGGCTGCCGCGGGGAGCGCCGTGCGATCCTTGAGGTGTGCTGTCGCCGATCGACGAGCTGCGCGAGCAGATCACCTCCCGCCTGGCCGCCTTCGACCGCCGTGAGGTCCCGCCGACCGGCGGGGTGCGCAGGGCCGCCGTCACCGTGTGCGTGCTGGAGGACGCCGAGCGCGCCCCGTACACGGTCCTGATCAAGCGGGCCGCCCGCGGCCGCAATCCCGGGCAGTGGGCGCTGCCCGGCGGGCGGCTCGACGACGGGGAGCGGCCCGTGGACGCGGCGCTGCGCGAGCTCGACGAGGAGACGGGCCTCGCCGGGGTCGAGGTGGCCGGGCTGCTCGACGACTTCGTCACCGACTCCGGGTTCGTGATCACGCCGGTGGTGGCGTTCGGCGGCACGCAGGAGCCGGTCGCGGACCTCCGCGAGGTGGCCTCGGTGCACGCCGTGCCGCTGGAGTGGTTCCTGCGGCCCGGGGTGCCCCGCTGGCACGGCGAGCTGCTGCAGATGCCGCTGGGGCCCTCCATCGTGGTCCACGCGCCGACGGGGGCGATTTTGTGGCAATTTGCCGAGGTGGCGCTGCGTGGCCGCGAGCAGCGGGTCTTCGACGTGGCGCAGCCTCATTGGACGAGAACCTGACCGATTCTTGGGGCCCGATGGAATAGCGATGGCCGGATGTCCGTTAGCATCGAATGGCCGATGTGGTCTGTGTCCCCCGGGCCGCAAATTACCGCCTTCACGGAATACCGTTCGGCTGGAGCCGTGTTGTGCACCTCGCCGAGGAGGCGACCGCCACATCGGCCTAAACAGCTTTTCCCAGGCGTCCCGCCCCTCGGGCGGGGCGCCTGCTTTATGGTGGGGTGGCCGACCGCCCGATGATCAGGAGAGCTCGTTGCTGTACGAAGTGGTCAAGTTCGCCGCCGCACCGCTCGCCCAGGCGATGTGCCGGCCGCACATCTCCGGGGCGGCGCACGTGCCCAGGAGCGGTCCGGCGATCCTGGCCGCCAACCACCTGTCGGTGCTCGACTCGTTCCTGCTGCCGGCGCTGCTGCCGCGGCACGTGACGTTCACCGCCAAGAACGAGTACTTCGACGGCAACCCCGTCTCCGGATTCTTCATGCGGCTGGGCGGCAGCCTGCCGATCGACCGGGAGAGCGCGCACGCCGCGCAGGCCATGCTCGACGCCGCCGCCGACCTGCTGGAGCGGGGTGAGCTGTTCGGCATCCACCCGGAGGGCACCCGCTCCCCCGACGGCCGCCTCTACCGCGGCAAGGTCGGGGTGGCCTGGCTGGCGCTCAAGACGGGCGCGCCGGTGCTGCCGGTGGCGCTCACCGGCACCGAGAAGGTGCTGCCGGTCGGCTCCAAGGTGCCGAGGCCCGCGCGGATCGGCATCACCATCGGGGCGCCCTTGCGGTTCGAGGGCGACCACACCAAGGCACGCGACCGGCGGCGGGTGACCGACGACATCATGGCGGCCATCCAGAAGCTGTCCGGCCAGGAGTACGTGCCGGCCTACGCCGCCAGCGTCAAAGCGGCCAACGGCCAGTCCTAGTGTCGTCGAGGAACAGGGGGATGTAGTGGCGCGGGGTCGTACCATCGCGATCGTGTCCGGCGCAGTCGTGCTCGCGGTGGGGGCCGCGGCCGGTGGCGCGTACTACGTGCTGCACACGAGGGGCACGCCCGCCGAGACGGCGCAGCGCTTCGCCGCCGCGTGGCAGTCGGGCGACAAGGCCGCCATGACGGCCCTGCTGGCCAAGCCGCAGCAACTCAGCGCGTACGACCAGCAACGCACCGCGCTCGCGGTCGAGTCCGCCGCGATCCGGCTCGGCAAGATCACCGAGACCGACGACCGGGCCCGCGCCCCGTACACCGCGACCCTGACGCTCAAGAACATCGGCACGTGGTCCTACCAGGGCCAGATCGACCTCATGGTGGCCGACCGGGCCTGGAAGGTCGACTGGAAGCCCTCGACGCTGCACCCGTCCCTGACCGACGGCGCCGCGTTCGCACTCAAGACGCGCTGGCCCGGCCGGGCCGAGATCACCGACGCCGACGGGGGCCGGATCGACACGGGCACGGTCGGCGGATCGGTGCAGCAACTGGTCGGCTTCCTCGACAAGGCCACCAAGAAGGACGTGGCCAAGCTCGGCTCCTCCTACAAGGTCGGCCAGGCCGTCGGGCGCGGCGGGCTGCAGGAGACGTTCCAGGAGCAGCTGGCGGGCACGCCGGCCACGGAGATCCAGCTCGGCGGCAAGACGCTGGAGACCATCAAGGGCTCCGACGGCAAGCCCGTCCAGACCTCGCTCGACCCGCACGCGCAGGCCGCGGCGGTGGCCGCGGTCAAGGACATGAAGAAGCCCACCTCGATGGTGGCGATCAAGCCGTCCACGGGCGAGATCCTGGCCGTGGTCAACAACCAGGGCGGCTTCAACCGGGCGCTGGACGGGCGCTACCCGCCCGGCTCGACGTTCAAGGCGGTCACGGCGATCGGGCTGCTCGCGGCCGGGATGTCGCCGCAGGACATGGTGACGTGCCCGATGTACTCGACCATCGGCGGGCTGAAGATCCGCAACTCCGACAAGGAGGCGTTCGGGTCGCTGTCGTTCCTCGACTCGTTCGCGCACTCGTGCAACACCACGTTCGCGCCGTTGGCCCAGCAGAAGCTGGGCGCCGCCAAGCTGCTCGAGGCGGCCGAGGACGTGGGCTTCAACCAGCCGCTGAACATCGGGGTGCCGGCCACCAAGGCCAGCTTCCCCAAGGCCGAGTCCGACGCCGAGCTGGCCTCGGAGGCGTTCGGGCAGGGCCGGATCACGGCCAGCCCGCTGACGATGGCCTCGGTGGCCGCCGCCATCGCCGACGGCACCTGGCGTCCGCCGACGCTCGTGCCCTCGCTGAAGCAGAAGGCCGAGGAGCACGCTCTCCCTGACGGGGTCAAGGAGAAGCTGCACGAGATGATGGCGGCCGTGGTGTCCAAGGGCACGGCCAAGGCGGCGGGGCTGCCCGCCGGGACGCACGGCAAGACCGGCACGGCCGAGTACGGCACCGGCGACGACCTGAACACCCACGCGTGGTTCATGGGGTTCAAGGGCGATGTGGCGTTCGCGGTGGTCGTGGAGGGCGGCGGCGCGGGCGGCAAGGTCGCGGCGCCGGTGGCGGCGACCTTCCTCAAGGGCCTGTGACGTTCTCCTGCTTGGGCCCGCCGGTCCTGGGCAGGGGTCGGTCGTGGGGGGAATCGGCGCCGAGGAGTACGCGGCGCGGCAGGAGGCGATGAGGCGGCTGGCCGCGCGCGAGGGGTTCCACGGGGTCGTGGCCTGGTCCAGAGGCGGATCCGCGCAGGACCGCTATGCCGACGTCCACCACCTCACGGGCTTCTACCAGCACCGTCCCTTCGTCCCCGACGTTCCCGGCCACTGGCGGGCGCGCGGCCACGCGGCCGTGGTGCTGCCCGTGGACGCTCCCCCGACGCCGTCGAACGGCCACGCGGCGCGTACCGGGGACGCTCGCGGCACGATCATGCTGATCACCGACGCGGGCGATCTCCAGGAGCCGCGGCCGGTGGCGCGGGTGCGGGCCGCCGCCGACCTCGTGGACGCGCTCGCCGAGCAGATCAGGGCCTGGATCCGGCCCGGCAAGGTCGCGTTGATCGGCTGCGAGTCGATGGCCGCCTCCTGGTGGTGCCGCCTGCGCTCGGTGCTGCCCGGGCACGAGCTGGTGTGCGCCGACGAGCTGGCCTGGGCGGCGCGCCGGATCAAGAGCCCGGCCGAGCTGGACCTGCTGCGCGCCTCCGGGGCGCTGGGCGTGGCCGCGATGGCCGCCGCCCGGGACGCCGCCGAGCCGGGCGTCACGGAGGCCGACGTGGCGGCGGCAGCCGTCGCCGAGATCGTCCGGGCGGGCGGCGCCTACTACGGCATGGGCATCTCCTCGGGCACGCGGTCCCACACGTTCGCCGCCTCGGGCCCGGCGCCCTACTCCGCCGACCGGCGGCTCGCGGCCGGCGACCTGCTCAGGATCGACCTGTACGGCTCGGTGCACGGCTACCTGTTCGAGCTGGCCCGTACCTGGGTCGTCGGCGAGGAGCCGACCACGGAGCAGCGGCGGCTGCTCGACGCGGTGCGTGACAGCGTCCTGGCGGGGATCGACCTGCTGCGGCCCGGCCGGACTTTCGGCGAGGTGGCGCGCCGGTGCCAGGAGGTGTTCGAACGGTCGGCCTTCGCCGCCCATCACGGGCTGCCCGAGGCGGAGATGCACGGGGTGTGGGGGCACGGGCTGGGGCTGTCGTTCGAGCCGCCGTGGATCATCGAGGACGGGCCGCACGCGGGCGAACGGGCCGAGGCCGGGATGTGCCTGGCCCTGGAACGGCGGCTCGCGGTCCATTCGGTGGGCGGCGCCGGGTACGAGGAGGACGTCATCGTCACCGACGCCGGCCCGGAGCTCACGACCACGGGCCGGCGCAGCCCGGAACCGGCCGCCCGCTGAGCCCTGAGGTCGCCCAGGGGCGGGCGGACCAGCACGTGGCGGAAACTGTTCGAGTTCTTTTCCGGTCCGGGCCGCTCGGGTCGCGCCCAAGCCGCCTCCGCGACACTCCCCACGACCGTGGAGCGCGAGTTCACGGGGGACGCCTCGAGCGGGAAGGCGGTCACCGTGTGCCTGGAGGCGCTGAGTCCCGACATGATGGCCTCCGAACCGACGACGTACCAGCTCACCTGCACATGAAGGAGCCGACGATGACCATCGAATGGGCCGCTCTGTCGCACGCGGACATGCCGGCGATCACCGAGCTCGCCCGGCGGTGCGTGGCGCACGACGGCGGGCTCCGGGCGGCCGCGTCCCCGTCCTTCCTGGAGCGCAGGTACGCCACGGGGACGACGGTGGGCGCGTTCGCTGATGGCCGCCTGGTCGCCTGCGGGGCCGTACGACCCGTGGGCGGCGCCTCGGCGGCGACCGGCCTGGTCGATCCGGACCACCGGGGGCGCGGCCTGGGATCCGGCCTGCTCGACCGGCTGGTCAAGGGGCCGGTCCGGCTGGAGACCGAGTCGCTGACCCCGCAGGCCCACGCGCTCTTCCTCGCGCGCGGGCTCCGGCAGACGTTCGCCGAGGACGTCTACCGCCGCGACCTGACCGAGCCGCTCCCGGCCGTCCCCCTCCCGCCGGAGCTGGAGGTCGAGGAGTGGTCGCAGGACACCGAAGGTGCCTTTTACGAGGCCTACTCCGCGTCCTTCGCCGACCGTCCCGGCTTCCCCGGCTGGTCGCGGGAGGAGTGGGTGGACTGGCTGGTCGACGACGAGTTCCTGCCCGGCTGTTCGCTCGTGGCGCTCGAAGCGGGCGGGGCGGCCGGCTTCGTGGCGTGCGCGGAGGGGTTCCTGATCCAGGTCGGCGCCGTGCCCGCGTGGCGACGGCGCCACCTCGCGAGGGCGCTGGCGGCCACCGCGCTCGACCGCATGCGCACACGCGGCGCGACGGAGGTCTTCCTGGACGTCAACGTCAACAACCCGGCCTCGGCCGCCCTCTTCCGCGGCCTCGGATTCGAGGTGATCGCCCGCCGGGCCCGGTACGAATAGGACGCACCCTTCGGACTTGGGCCGTTCTTGACGTCGATCTTCCAGTGCCGTCCAAGAGCGGGAGGCCACGATGGCGCCGACCCCTCCACAGCAGAAGGAGTACGCCCATGTGGACCGCCGAACACCCGAACGTGCCGCAGATCACGCTGCCCGGTCAGGCCGCCGCCGTGCCGGGACCGCTCGACATGAGCAACATGTACCTGGCGCACTACGGCTTCCGCCGCGACCTCGGCCGCCTGCTCACCACGATCGGCCGGGTCCGCCTCGACGACCGCCGGCGCATCACCGCCCTGCGCGAGCACCACGCGTGGGTGCTGTTCGTGCTGCACCACCACCACACCTCCGAGGACGAGACGATCTGGCCGCGGCTGCGGGAGCGGGCGCCGCAGGCGGCCGGCACGATCGACGCGCTGGAGGCCGAGCACGAGGCCTGCGACCACTGGATCAGCGAGAGCACCGGGGCGTTCCAGGCGTTCGACGCCGACCCGTCCGAGCCGGGGCGCGAGCGGCTCATGGCCGCCCTGCGCGCGCTGGCCGACACCCTGGGCGCGCACCTGGCGCACGAGGAGACCGACGGGATCCCGCTGATGATGGCCCACATCACGCCGCAGGAGGACGCGGAGATGCACAAGACGATCACGAAGCAGTACGGTCTGCGCAAGCTGATCACGCTGCTCGGCTGGATCGCCTCCGAGCTGCCGGCCGACGTCGAGGCCCACCTGCGCACGACCTCACCCAAGCCGCTGCTGCTGCTCAGCACCCTGGCCAGGGGCCGCTACCAGCGGCGCATGGCCTACCTGTGGGGGTGACCCAGCTCCCGCTCCACGCTCTCGGCGCGCTCGGCGTGCCGCCGCGCCGCCTCGGTATCGCCCAGGGCCTCGGCCAGTTGCGCCAGTGACCGGCTGACCGGCCACGTCAGCATGCCCAGCCCGGCGATCCCCATCCGGTCGGCGTACGGCGACGCCTCCTCGTACAGGTCGGCGCAGGCCTTCCGGTCGCCCAGCGCCGACCAGACCTCGCAGCGGACGACCAGCCAGAACAGGTAGACGAAGGTGCGTGGGACCGGCGGTTGCCGCTCCCACGGCCCGAGCGCCTGCCGCGCCTCCTCCAGCCGGCCGCTGACCACCAGGTAGTGGGCGTATCCGTCCCGGTTGAACTGGGCGAGCTGGTCGTGCGAGATGTCCTGCGGCGGCCGCATCGCGTCCCCCGCCCCGTGGCGCAGGCGCATGAGCGCGACCTGGTACGTGGCGCCCGCCATGCTCGACTCCAGCCCCCACATCGAGGTGGTCCGGTGCTCGGCGACGGTGGCCGCGAGCAGCGACTCGGCCGCCTCCAGGTCACCGCGGCCCGCGAGGACGCCGAGCCGCAGCCAGTTCAGCATGATGCCCAGGTACGGCATGTGCGTGCGGCCGATCAGCCGCTCCGCCTCGGCCAGCACGTCCAGGGCCTCCCGCACCCGGCACAGCTCCAGCAGCGAGCCGCCCTGGCAGGTGAGCCCGATCGTGCGCAGTTCGTCGTCGCCCGCCTCCAAGCCGGCGCGGGCCATCTCCTCGCCCGCCTCCAGCCGCTGGTGCACCGAGTCCGGGTCGAGCAACGCGTAGTAGCGGGCGAACAGCACCCGGCCGAGCAGCGTCGCGTCGTTCTCCTGGCGGGCCAGCCGCGCCGCCTCGGCACTCCACCGGTCCCGCTCCGCCGGCTCCCGCCCCGGCTGGTAGTACGACTGAAGAGCCAGACAGGCCAGCACCCGAGCCCGGGCGGACGGCTCCAGCCCCTCGTCGGCGGCCAGCTCCATCAGGTCCACCAGCAGGTCGGCGTCGTAGCCGCCGTAGATCTTCCAGGGTTGCAGGATGCGGCCGCCGTACCCGGTCGCGGCCTCGATCCAGCGCCGCCGGTCGCCCGCCTGCCTGGCCAGGCGGCGAATCCGCGTCAGCTCGGCCTCCTGCCCCATCGAGTCGCCCGCCCCGAACCTGGCCTCGGCCAGCGCGAACAGCAGGTCCATCCGCTCGGCCTCGCCCAGCTCCAGGTCGTCCCCGGCCACCCGCTCAGCCCGCTCCAGCAGCTCGAGGGCCGCGTCGTACGCGCGCAGCCGCTTGGCCTCCTCGGCCGCCCGCCACGCCGCCCGCCAGGCACGCGCGGTGTGGCCAGCGGGAATCGCCTCGAACCAGTGGTGGGCGGCGGCGGCCAGCCGGTCGGAGGCCGAGCCGCCGGTACGCGACTCGATCGCGACGGCCACGGCGGCGTGCAGCCGGGCCCGCCGCAGCACCGGCACCACCTCGGTGAGCGCCTCCTGCACCAGCGCGTGCACGAACAGGAACCGGCCGGGCCGCCCCTCCGCGACCAGGTCGGCCGTCATGGCCGGCTCCAGCCGGTCCAGCGCCGCCTCCAGATCGAGCCCGGCGGCCTCGGCCACGATCGCCACGTCGAACTCCCGCCCGGCCACGGCCGCCACCCGTAACAACTCGGCGGACGGCTCGGGCAGCCGGTTCACCCGGCCGAGCACGACGTCCCGGACGCCCAGCGGCAGCGTGCCGCGGCCCGGCGATCCGGCCTCCAGGTACCGCATCAGCTCCGTGACGAAGAACGGGTTGCCGTTCGTGCGGTCCCTGAGCGCGTGCACGTCCGTGCCCGCCGGAGCCAGCTCGGCCAGATCGGACGCCGACAGGCCGGGCAGCGGCAGCCGCACCGCCTGCCGGCGCGACAGCGCCTCGAACGCCTCGGCCAGCGCGCCCTCCGGCTGCGGCCAGTCGCGTGCCGTGCCCACCACGGCCAGCCTGCCGTCCAGCACGTACTCGGCCAGGTAACTCAGCAGCCGCAGCGAGGACCGGTCGGCCCAGTGCAGGTCGTCCAGCACCACCAGCACCGGCTGCCTGCCCGCGGTCAGCGCCCGCGCCGCCGCCTCATAGGTCCGGAACCTCGCGCCCTCGGGGTCGGTCCCGGTCGCGGAGCCGACTCCGGGCAGGTTCGCGCGCACGTCGGCGGGCAGGGGCGGCAGCGTGTCGGCCAGCCGCTCCAACACCGTCACCCACGGCCAGAACGCCGGCGCACCCTCCGTCGCCGCGCACCGCCCCACCGCGACCGTGAAACCCCGGGCATGGGCCCGGCTCACCAGCTCCTCGGCCAGCCGGGTCTTGCCGATCCCCGGCTCCCCCGTGATCAGCGAGAACCCCGGCCGGCCCGCCGCCGCCGCTTTCAGCAGCCCGTCCAGCGCGGCCAGCTCCTCCTGCCGGCCCGTGATGCCCCGCTCGGCGATCTGCGCCTCGGCCACCTGCGGCTCAAGCGGCGGCCGGTGCGGCAGCAGCGCGGGTGATTGGCCGAGGATGTCACGTTCCAGCTCGCGCAGCTCCTCGCCCGGGTCGATGCCGAGCTCCTCGGCCAGGATCCGGCGCGCCGTGCGGAGCGTCTCCAGTGCCTCGCCCTGGCGGCCGCACCGGTAGAGCGCCAGCGCCCGCAGCGCCCACAGCCGTTCACGCAGCGGGTGCTCGTACGTCAGGGCCTCCAGCTCGCCCAGCAACTCGCGGTGGCGGTCCTGCTGGATGACCGCGCTCACCCGCAGCTCGCGGGCCCGCTCCCGCGCCTCGGTGAGCCGCGCCTTGACGGCGGCCACGTACGCCTGATCGTCCAGGTCCTGGTACGGCTCCCCGCGCCACAGCGCCAGCGCCTCACCCGCCAGCCGCTCCACCTCGGCCGGCCCGGCCGCCTCCTCGGCCTGCCCGACCAGGCGCAGGAAACGCGTCGTGTCCACCTGCTCCTGATCGATCGCCAGCGTGTAGCCCACCGGCCCGAACGTCAGCAACCGGCTCTGCCCCCTGGCCGGGCGTCCCGGCTCCAGCACGCGGCGCAGGTTGGACACGTACGAGTGCAGCGAGGCCTGTGCCTCGGCCGGCGGCTCCTCGCCCCACAGCCGGTCGATCAGCGTGGCCGGGGCCACCGGCCGGCCCTCCGCCAGCACCAGCATGCTCACCAGCGCCCGCAGCTTCAGTGACCCGATCTGACACGACCGCCCGTCGTCTCCGACGATCTCCAGCGGGCCCAGCACTCGGATGTCCACAGCCCTACCCACCCTCACGAAGTCGCCTGATCTTACGACAAGGGAGCGGCTGATGGGATTCACCACGACACGGCCGCTTCCCTCCTTCGGTATCCATTGCATCCATTGCATGCAATGGATACCAACGGCTACGCTTGGCGGCATGCAGACCGATGTGGCGCGGAGCCGGCTGCGGGAGTTGATCCTCGACGGCACTTACCCGCCGGGAGCGCGGCTGACGGAGATGGAGGTCGCCGCCGCTCTGGAGATGAGCCGGACCCCCGTCCGGGAGGCGCTGCGGGCGCTCGCCGCCGACGGGCTCGTGCGGCCGGCCGGGCGTGGCGTGGTGGTCGTGTCGCTGGAGCGCGGCGACCTGGAGGAGGCCTACCAGGTACGGGCGGCGCTGGAGGCGCTCACCGCCGAGCTGGCCGCGACCCGCCAGCGCGAGGGCCGCATCGCCCCCGCCGACCTCGCCGCGCTCCGTGACATCACGACCGAGACGGCCACCGCCACCGCCGAGGGGCGGTTCGCCGAGGCCGTGCTGCTCAACCGCCGGTTCCACCGGCTGATCGCGGAGCTGGCGGCCAACTCGATGGCGCTGCACGCCCTGGAGCGGATCTGGGACCAGATCCACGTGTCCACCTTGCGGTCACTCGCACCGCCGTCACGGCCCGCGCACGTCTCGGGGCAGCACGAGGAGCTCGTGGCCGCGATCGTCCTCGGCCTGGCCGACGAAGCCGCCCGGGTGGCCCGCGCCCACGTACTCGACACCCGTACCACCACCAGCCAGGAGGAGCGAGCATGACCCGCCAGCACACCTATCCGGTCGTCGTGACCTGGACCGGCAACAAGGGCACCGGCACCAGCGGCTACCGCGACTACGGCCGCGAGCACGAGCTGACCGCCGAGGGCCCACTCCCCATCGCGGCCAGCTCCGACCCCGCCTTCCGCGGCGACCCCTCGCGCTGGAACCCGGAGCAGTTGCTGGTCGGCGCGCTCTCGGAGTGCCACATGCTCTCGTATCTGCACAAGTGCGCGGTCGCGGGCGTCGTCGTCACCGAGTACGTCGACAACGCGGTCGGCACCATGGCCGAGACGGCCGACGGCGGGCACTTCACCGAGGCGGTGCTGCGCCCGGTGGTCACCGTGGCATCGCCCGACATGGTGGACACCGCGGTCAAGCTGCACGAAGACGCCCATCACGCGTGCTTCATCGCCAGTTCCGTGAATTTCCCGGTTCGGCATGAGCCGACGGTGCGCAGCGAGGGCCAGGACACCGCGGCCTCATGAGCCGAGGCCGCGCGCCTCGCTCAAACGTTCCATTCCAGGGTGCAAACTATTGGTAACGTGACGGTGTCGATGAACTGCCTGAGCTGGCTCGCCGGGTTGCCGAAGCGGGAGGGGGTGCCGAACAGCACCGCGTCGGCCCAGGCCAGATCGTCATGGCCGGCCTCGGCGACGTCGGCGGTGCGCTGCAGGTGTTGCCCCCAGGCCGGATTGGCGCTGATCGCCGCGGGTGGGGCCGTTTCGGCGACCTTGCGCAGCCGCACGTGCGCTCCGGCCTTCTCCGCGCCCTCGGCGACGGCTTGGGCCAGAGCGTGCACCGTGCCGGTGGCGCTGTAGTAGATGACTGCGACGTTCACGGGTTCCATGACCGGTTCACTTCCTTGGCGTTTCGGTTCACCGGTACGACGACACAGCCCCGCGCAATGTCAGGAGACGCGCCGACCTCACCGTCCGCCGCAGAACGCAACCGGCCCGATCACACCCGCTGACGGGCGCCCCAACCCCCGGAGCGCGCCACGCCACCACACCCCTGGAGCACCACACCCCCAGAACGCGCCACACCCCAGAGCACCACAGCCCCAGAGCGCGCCATGACTCTCGGAGCCTCAGTGGTCTCAAAGCGTCAGCGGCCTCGAAACGTCAGGCGGGCTGTGGCGGGCCGACCGAAACACCGTCCAGCGCCAGGTGACGGCCCATGCCGCTCAGAACGAACCACTGCGTGAAGACGGGCCCGGACAGGTCAAGGCGGGCCGGGGGTGGGCGGGGGTGCCGGCCAGGTAGGGATGGGCCGGGCTGAGACGGGGGTGGTCAGAAGGCGGCGGCCAGGGCCAGGGCGGCGGCGGCCTCGTGGCGGAGAACCATGATCAGAAGCGTGGCGATCAGCGTGGCGATGAGGAGCCAGCTGATCAGGATGATGACCGTCGAGCGGCGCGGCCGGGGCCGGCGGACTCGCTGCTCCTTGGCCTTGGCCTTCTCCTCGCTACGGCGCACTCGCTCGTTGAACGACTCCAGCCGTGCGACGAGTCGCGGATCGTCGTCGACGAGGTGCTGCTCGATCTGGGCGAGCATCCGCTCCTCGTCCTGCGACCAGGCCATAGGTGCACCTCCCGAACGCAAGCTCTGCGACGTCTTTCTGCCCAACCCTGAAGATCATTAGCCCCCAGCTGACCAGGTAATTGCAACCTCTTTTCGGTTTGCGATCAAGCTCGAACCTTTGTTCTAATCATGCCATGCGCTGGGACAACCTGCGCCTGGCCGGGGCCGGCCGGGACGAACCGGCCGTGCCGCTGTTCGCTCGCGGCGCGGTCACCCGCACCTTCGACACGCCCGAGTTCAAGGGGATGACCTTCTACGAGATCCAGGCCAGATCCCTCATCAACCGGGTCCCGGGGGCGAGCCGGGTCCCGTTCGAATACACGATCAACCCCTATCGTGGGTGCACTCATCGCTGCATTTACTGTTTTGCCCGAAAGACGCACGAGTATCTAGATTTTGATGCCGGTGCGGACTTCGACTCGAAAATCGTCGTCAAGGTCAACGCCGCCGAGCTGGCCCGCAAGGAGCTGGCCTCGCCCCGCTGGGGCGGCCACCACGTCGCCATGGGCACGAACGTCGACTGCTACCAGCGCGCGGAGGGCCGCTACAGGCTGATGCGCGGCATCCTGTCCGCGTTGCGCGACGCCCGCAACCCGTTCTCGATCCTGACCAAGGGCACGCTGATCCTCCGGGACCTCGACCTGCTGACGGAGGCGGCCGACGTCACCGAGGTGAGCACCAGCGTGTCCGCCGGCTTCGTCGACCCGGCGATCTGGCGCGCGGTGGAGCCGGGCACTCCCCACCCGAGCAGACGGCTCGAGACATGCGCGACGCTCAACGACAACGGAATCGCCTGCGGTGTCCTGATGGCCCCGATCCTCCCGTATCTCACCGACTCCCCCGCCCAGCTGGAGGCCACCGTCAAGGAGATCGCCGCCTCCGGCGCCACCCACATCGCCCCCATCGTGCTCCACCTGCGGCCGGGGGCGCGGGAGTGGTGGCTGAGGTGGCTGTCGCACGAGCATCAGCGCCTGGTGCCCCGCTATCTGGAGCTGTACGGGCGGGGCGCGTACGCCCCCAAGTCGTACCAGGAGCGCGTGACCGGCCTCGTCAAGGAGCTGGCCGAACGCCACGGCGTCGGCCGCGCCACCCCCGCCATGGCCCGCCGCCTCCCACCCCGCCCCACATCCGTCGGGGCCCGGCCGGAGCAACTACGCCTGCTCTGACGCTCTCCCGCACACCTGCCCTCGACCGGATGGCGGCGAGGTTGCTCTCGGGCGCTGGATCACGAGGCCTGTACGTGCTCGACCAGCCCATCGACGAGCTCCCGGCAAGCCAGTGTGAATCGGCCGGGCGAGGGTTACGGTGTAATCACGTAATCCCCTTCTCGTTCGGGAGCCGTCCATGGCTGAGCCCCTCGACTCGTACTCCCAGATCGTGTCCACCGTTGCCGCGGAGCTGCTGCCGAAGGTCGCCAGCGTCCGGACCAACCAGGGCAGCGGTTCGGCGGTCGTCATCTCGGCAAGCGACTTCTCCCCGGCGAAGGAGTACCCCCACGGCTCGCCGAGCTTCCTGCTGACCAACGCGCACGTGGTCGGGTCCTCCCGGGCCGGCACCGTCGCGTTCGCCGACGGGAGTTCGGGTGATTTCACCGTGGTCGGGCGGGATCCGCTGTCGGACCTGGCGGTGATCAGGGTGCAGGCGGCCACGCCCGAGCCCGCCACGCTGGGCGACAGTGACAAGCTGGTCGTGGGACAGCTCGTGGTGGCCGTGGGCAATCCGCTCGGGCTGGCCGGGTCGGTGACGGCCGGAGTGGTGTCGGGGCTGGGGCGGTCGCTGCCCGCGCGCAGCGGATCGGCCGTACGGCTCATCGAGGATGTGATCCAGACCGACGCCGCGCTCAACCCGGGCAACTCCGGCGGCGCGCTGGCCGACTCCCGGGCACGGGTGGTCGGGATCAACACGGCGGTGGCCGGGGTGGGCGTGGGGCTCGCCGTGCCGATGAACGCCACCACCCGTTCCATCATCGCCGCCCTGATCAGGGACGGGCGGGTGAGGCGGGCGTTCCTCGGGCTGGTCACCTCCCCCGCGCCGCTGCCCGAGCCCTTGCGGCGGCGGACCGGGCAGGCGGGGGCGCTGCGCGTGATGGAGGTGGTGCCGGGCTCGCCCGCTCACCAGGCCGGGCTGCGCGCCGGCGACCTGGTGTTGAGCGCGGGCCGCAGCCCGGTGGGCGACGCGCAGAGCCTGCAGCGGCTGATGTTCGCCGACGCGATCGGCCGGCCACTGCCGATCACCGTCTACCGGAACGGCGCCCTCGTCGATGTCATCGCCGAGCCGGTGGAGCTGACGGGGTCCGGCGTCTGAGCCCGCCGATCCTGACCTTCAGGCGCGCCTGTCATCGCGTCCCGGCGCGCTGATCATTTCTCGGCTGCTGAGGCGCCGGTGCAGGTCACGGGGACGGGGACGGGGCGTCGGACGGACGAGCCGGGCCCGGCTGCCCACTCCGTCCCGGCACGGCCACCGCGGCCTCACCCGATCCCGGCGCGGAGGCGGCGGCGCCGTCCTGTCCCGGCCCGGAAATGGCGGCGCCGTCCTGTCCCGGTGAGGAGGTGGCGGCGCCATCCTGTCCCGGCGCGCGGGCGGCGCCACCGTCCGGTCCGGCGGAAGCAGCGCCGTCAGGCGACGGCTCGGTGGCCGGGCGCTCCGGGCGGACGTACGTGCCGTCGCGCCGGGCCAGCAGCTCCGCCAGCAGCGCGTCCCACTGCTCCCCGACCGCATCCACGTCGTACGTACGCGCCGTCTCCAGCGCCCCCGCCGCCAGGCTGCGCCGCAGCTGCTCGTCCTCGATCACCCGGATGATCGACTCCGCCAGGTTGGCATTGGTACGCGGCTTGACCAGCAGCCCGTCGACCTCGTGCGTGATCATCTCCTTGGGCCCGTGCGGGCTGTTGAAGCTGACGATCGCCAGCCCCTTGCCCATGGCCTCCAGGATCGTCATCGGGAAGCCCTCGTGCCGGGAGCTCAGCACGAAGATCGACGCCTTCTCCAGCTCCGCCCCCACGTCGGAGGTGGGCCCGGGCAGCTCGACCTTGTCCTCCAACCCCGCCTCCCTGATCTGCTGGGCGAGGTTCTCCTCCTGGGGCCCGGCGCCGTAGATGCGCAGCTTCCAGTCGGGGTGGGCGGCGGCGACCGTCTCCCAGGCGGTGATGAGGCGGTGGAAGCCCTTGATGCGGGTCATCCTGCCGACCGCGACGGCGACCTTGGCGTCCAGTTTGGACACGTCACCGTTCATCGGCGGCACCGCGTTGGGGATGCGGGCCAGCTTGCGCGGCTTCTTCGGCAGCGTCTGGCGGTAGTCGCGCAGGTCGGCCTTGGTGAGCGTGACCAGGGCGTCGAGGCGGCGGTAGCGCCACTTGATGAGCTCCTGCATCGACTCGGCCTGGGTGCGCAGCGCCACGTGCTCCTGCCCGATCGTGATGACGCCCGGCTGCGCCAGCTGGGCCATCACCAGGTTGAGTCCCGGGCGGGTGGCCATCAGCACGCCGGTGTCGAGCGAGCGGATGTAGCGGGCCAGCTTGAGGTCGGTCCACAGGTTGAAACGGTGGTACGCGGTCTCGTCCTTGGGGATGAGCCGGCTCGGCATCTTCGACAGCATCGCGCGCAGCGGGTCGGGACTGGGGTTGAGCCGGTCGTCGATGAAGCGGAACTTCACCCGCGGGTCGATGGGGAAGAAGGGCTCCTCGGCCTCCTTCAAGATGCTCACGATCTCGACGTCGTGCTCCCTGGCCAGATAGCTGGCCAGGTTGAACACGGTCCTGATCGTCCCGCCCATCCCGTAGGCGTGCAGGAGCAGGATGCGGACCTGCCCGGTGGACGGCGGGGGCGCGTTCTGCGCCTTGCGCCGGTTGTACCCCCGATATAGCCGGCGCATGGCCGACTTTCCCTTGCGTGCGAGAGCGCGCACCTGACAATTCCCCTTTTATCGCCGGAAGAAGTCCCAACACAGATGGCCGGCGGCAAGGAGCCCCACCACCGGCCTATTGTCCCGCTTCGGCAGAGTGCACTTGTTCATCCCCTATGTGCTAACCCCACCTATGATCTTTAGACGCTTGCAATGTCCCTAAGGTTGCATGCGTGGCCTATGCCGGGGATCAGGAGTATGCGGCGGCTGCTCGGCCAGCAGGTCGAGCGCGACGTCGATGGCCCGCTCGAGCTGCGTGTCCACGCCTCTGGCGTAATCCTGCGGGGTGATGTCGACCTCGATGTCGGGATCGGTGCCGTAGTTCTCGACCTGCCAGCCGACGTCGTCGAAGGCGAAGGAGAACTCCGGCTGCGTCGTCACCGTGCCGTCGGCGAGCTGGTGGCGCGGCCAGATGCCGATGACGCCGCCCCAGGTGCGCCTGCCGACCAGCGGGCCCAGCTTCAGCACCTTGAAGGTGTGGCTGAAGATGTCGCCGTCGGAGCCCGCCCACTCGTTGGTGATCGCCACCAGCGGCCCGCGCGGCGACTCCGGCGGGTACGGCTCCGGGTCGCCCCAGCGCGGGTAGTCGTACCCGAGCCGCCGCCTGGCCAGCTTCTCCAGCAGCAGCGCCGAGACGTGGCCGCCGCCGTTGAAGCGCACGTCCACGATGAGCGCCTGGCGACCGTACTCGGCCAGGAACCCCCGGTGGAACTCCCCGAACCCCTCGGCCCCCATGTCGGGCACGTGCAGGTAGCCCACGCGCCCGCCGGAGCGCCGGTGGCACTTGGCGCGGTTGAGGTTCACCCAGTCGCGGTAGCGGGCCGGCTGCTCGTCGGCGAGCGTGCGCACGGTGACCGTGAACACCCGCTCCTCCCGGCGCAGCGTCAGCTCGACCTCCTCGCCGGCCTGGTTGACCAGGCGCTCGTTGGGGGTGGCGGCCGTTCCGATGGGCGCGCCGTTGATGGCGAGTACCGCGTCGCCCGTACGGACGTCGAGACCGAGCCGGTTCAGCGGCGAGGTCGCCTGGGGATCCCACGGGTCACCGGTCACGATGGAGCGGATGTGGTAGACGCCGTCGCGGTAGTCCCAGTCGACGCCCAGCTTGCCCTGGCTGTAGTCGGGGCCTGGACGGTATTCGCCGCCGCTCTCGTAGGCGTGGCTCGTGGCGAGCTCTCCGTGCAGCTCCCACAGCAGGTCGGAGAACTCGCCGCGGGTCGTGACCCGCTCCACCAGGGGCCGGTAACGGTCGTAGACGGCCGGCCAGTCGACGCCCGCCATGTCCTCGGTCCAGAAGTTCTCCAGCTGCAGCCGCCACGCCTCGCGGAACATCTGCCGCCACTCCGCCTCCGGGCAGACCGACACCTTGATCCGTGACAGGTCGATCCAGCCGCTCTCGCGCCCCGGAGCCTCCTCGTCGCCGGGCGCCTCGCCCGCCTTGACCACGCGCAGCCTGGAGCCCGCGCGGTAGAGCAGGGTCTTGTGGTCGCGGCCCAGCTCGAAGTCGGTGACGCCGTCGGCGAAATGCTCGTTCTTGCCCTTGGTGAAGTCGTACAGATGCAGCGAGTTCTCGCCCTCGAGCGGGCTGGTGAGAATCAGCACCTTGCCCTTGAGCCCGGCCACCCGCTCATAGCGCCCCTCGGGCAGCGGGAACGCGGTGACGCGCCGGGCCAGCCCGTCCAGGTCCACGTGCAGCGGCTCCTCCTCGTCGGAGTCGTCCTCGTCCTTCTCCCCCAGGGGCCGCTGGACCGGCACGAACGGGTCGGGCGCGTCCGTGCGCAGCGCCACCGCGTACGGGCGGGTGCCGAGCGGGAAGCCCAGGTCGAACTGGAGCTGGTCGTAGACGGGCGAGAAGGTCCGCTGGCCGATGAAGTAGAGGTAGCGGCCCTCCGGGTCGAACGCCGGCATCGAGTCCTTCAGCACCGGCTCCGTGGCCTGCACCGTCCGCCCCGACTCGGGGTGGTGCAGCTTGATCGCGCTGGACTGGGGGCTGAGCGGGCTCGTGTAGGCCAGCCACCGCCCGTCGTGCGACCAGGCCGGGTCCTCCGGCGCGCCGTGCGGGTTGGCCTCGACCAGGTCCGACCGTCCGGTGGCCAGGTCGAGCAGGTGCAGCTCGTGACGGTGGTTGACGACGGCCACCCGGTCGTGCGCCGGGTCGGGGACGAGCGCGTGGACCCGGCCCAGCCTGGCCACCTCCGTGCCGCCCCCGCCCTCGTGGCCCTCGAGGATGACCAGGCGCTCCTCGTCGCCGTCGTCGCTGGCCGCCGCGATGAGCCGGGCGCCGTCGTTGAGCCAGGTCAGGAACCGGTAGCGGACGCCGTCGGGCGAGCCGTACTGCTGCACGGGCCCCTCCCAGTCGGCCATCGCGTACGCCTTGCCGCGCGCGGTGACGGCCAGCGCGCTGCCGTCGGGGCTGAGCGTGGCGCTGTCGAGGTAGTCGGCGGGATCGACGAACCTGCGGTTGCGCTGCGTCCTGGAGCTGGCCAGCAGCACGTCCAGCCGGCGCGCCGGCTCACCGGGCTCGAGCAGGTAGAGGTCGGCGCCCGCGTGGTAGACCAGCCGGTGCCCGTCGCCGGACAGGTTGCGCGCGTAGTAGTCGTCGTGGTGGGTGTGCTTGCGCAGGTCCTGGCCGTCGGGGGTGCACGAGTAGACGTTGCCGACGCCCTCGTGGTCGGAGATGAAGCACACCCGGCCGCCGCTCCAGCAGGGCGAGGCCAGGTTTCCCGGCAGCCTGATCAGCCGGCGGAACTCGCCGTCGCCGCGCGGGTCGATCCACAGGTCGCCGACCGTGCCGCCGCGGTAGCGCTTCCACCGCGCGGGGTCGGCGGTGTTGCGGCCGAGCACGATCATGCCTTCGGGTCCGTACGCGATCGAGTTCGCCGGTCCGTACGGGAGCCGCTCCGGGACACCGCCCGGCGCGACACGGTGCAGCCATTTGCGGCCCTCGAACGGCTGGGCGGCGTCGCTGGCGTAGAGGATGCGCCCTTCGGGGTCCCAGCCGGTGACCGTGCAGCGGGCTCCGTGGAAGGTGACCCGGCGGGCCGCGCCGCCTCCGGACGGCATGACGTACACCTCTTCCGGGCCCTCCTCGCGCCCGACGAACGCGAGCCGGTCGCCGCGCGGCGAGATGCGTGGATAGCCCGCCTCGGCGAGCCCGGCGGTCAACCGGAAGGCCCGCCCTCCCTGGGCGGACACCATCCACAGGTCGTCCTCGGCGGCGAAGACGACCACGTCCTGGAAGACAGCGGGGAAGCGCAGGTAGGCCGACATGAGGGCAGCTCCACGATCGAATCGACAGCCGGGAGCGCGTAGCCCCCGGCTGTCAGATCATGTCACTCAGGTCAGACGAGTCGCCGCCACTGCCCAGCCGTCCGGCCGGGCAGGCGGGAGGGGTCATTCCTCGTCCGTGGACGTCTTCCGCGTCGTCGACTCCCTCTTGGTCTCCTTCGCCTGCCTACTGGTCTTGATGGCCTGCTTCTTGGACTTGCCGGACTTAGCGGCGGGTTTCTTCTTCGTGTCTGCCATGGGAATCCCCCCTGTACGGACGTGTGCCCCCCGAATGGTGCACTGTGCCCCTTAATACCCATCTATCGCCGAAACCCGACATACCGCCTACGGGGTGGGCCGATCCCCGGCAGGAGCGGACCACCACACCCCCTCGCCGCGCGACAGCCCCGGCAACCGCCGCTCGAACTCGTGCACCGAGGCCGCCGGGATCTCGCCCTCCAGCAGCCAGGTGTCGTCGCGGTGCCGGGCGTCGCGTACCTCGCCGCCCAGCGCCGCGAGCCCGGCACTGACCGCGCTGAACGCCTCCGGCGGCACCTCCAGTTCGAAGCGGTGGCACGGCTCGTACACGGTCGTGCCCGCCAGGCGCAGCGCGCGCATGAGCACGATCGGCGTGCGGCCGCGGAAGTCGGCCGCGACCGTGACGGGAGAGTCATATCCGGTCCTGGTCAGCGTGACCACGACGTCGGTGACCGGCCAGCCGTGCGGGCCCTCGCGCAGTGCCAGGCGCACGCTCTCCTCGATCGCCCGGTGGAACGCCAGCGGCAGCGACCCGAGATCGACCTCCAGCCGGTAGCCGACGCCGGAGCCTTTCGGACCCGGTTCGACGCGCAGGCCGACGGTGGCCACGAACTCGTTGCGGCCGTGGCGCTGGATCTCCTGGACGGCCTCCGCGGCGCTCGACGGGCGTTCGAAGTAGACGGGACGGCTCGGCTCGAAGACCGCCTCGACACCGAAGTCCCTGGCCAGGGTCTCGCCGATGACCTCCTTCTGCACCTCCCCGTAGAGCAGGACCGAGGTCTCGCCGCCGGCCAGCGTGCGGGTGCCGATGAGCGGGTCCTGCTCGGCCAGCGCGAGCAGGGCGGCGTGCAGGCGAGGCTCCTGGCCCGGCACGCTGGGCCGTACGACGGTCTCCAGGCTGGGCGGCGTGAAATGGGCCTGATGAACACCCGGCGGCTCACCCACATGGTCGCCGACGCGGATCTCGGGCACGCCCCAGACCTTCACGATGTCCCCCGCCACCGCGTGGCGCCGTTCGGGCGCGCCCGCGACGGCCAGCGCGGTCAGCCGCCCCTCGTAGGTCTCCGTCCCCCGGTGGAAGGTCAGGTGCTCGCGCGCTCGGAGCGCTCCCGCGCGTACCCGCAGGTAGGCGGCCTTCTCGCCGGACGGCGCCCGCTCGATCGCGAACACCGACGCCCGCGCCGCCTCCCCCGGGTCCGCGTCGGGCCGGCGCACGGCCGGCAGCAGGTGGATGCCGTCGAGCAGCTCGGCGACGCCCTGCCCGGTCAGCGCCGAGCCGAACAGCACCGGGTACGCCTCCCCTGCGGCGCACTGCCGCACCAGCGCCGCGCGTACCTGGCCGAAGTCGGGCGTCTTGCCCTCGACGAGCAGCTCCAGCAGCCCGTCGTCCCGCTCGGCGAGCACCTCGGCCGCCTCCTCGGGGGAGGCGATCTCGGCGGTGGTGGCCGCCTTGGAGCCGATCCGCCGCACGGTGTTGAGGGCGACGCTGTACGGCGAGAGCCGCCGCCGGATGTCGGCCAGCAGCTCCCGCTCCCTCGCCCCGGCCCGGTCGATCTTGTTCACGAAGATCAACGTGGGCAGACGCAGCTTGCGCAGGGTCTTCATGAGGACCCGGGTATGTGGCTGGACGCCCTCGACGGCCGACAGCACCAGCACGGCGCCGTCGAGCACGCCGAGCGCGCGCTCCACCTCGGCCACGAAGTCGCTGTGGCCGGGTGTGTCCACCAGGTTGACCCGCAGGTCGCCCAGGGTGCCTGGATGGGTGAAGGAGGCGACGGCCGCCCGGATGGTGATGCCGCGACGGCGCTCGATCTCGCCGCTGTCGGTCTGTGTGCTGCCCTCGTCGACGCTGCCGAGCCGGTCGATGACGCCGGTCTCGAACAGCAGCCGCTCAGTCAGGCTGGTCTTGCCCGCGTCTACGTGCGCGAGGATGCCGATGTTCAGAAGGTGCATGAGTGATGGAGCCCTCGGGAACTCTCGTGCCAATGGGGCGCTGGGAGATTCCGAGGCACCGCATCTCATGCTCCTGTCGTCGGCGGGCGGATGCGCGGCCCATGGTGCCACCGCTCACCGGCGGAGGCCAGCGATTTTCAGATCGCCTGGGCCAGGGCCGCGCCGCAGTAGGCCGCGCCGAGCCCGGCCACCACGCTGGCGGCGGCGTTGGCCACCGCGTGGAAGCGCGCGCCCTCCTCCATCAGCCGCACCGTCTCGTACCCGAGCGTCGAGTACGTGGTCAGCGCCCCGCAGAACCCGGTGCCCGCCAGCGCCATGAGCCCGCCTCCCGCGGGCAGCGCGGCCAGGAAGCCGAGCAGCGCCGACCCGCACACGTTCACCGCCAGCGTCCCCCACGGGAACACCGTGTCGTGCCGCGCCTGCACCGCCCGGTCGGCCAGATAACGCAACGGCGCCCCGACCGCCGCGCCCAGAACGATCAGCAGCACCGTCATCGCACGCCCCCCACGACGGCCGTCGGCACCCTCATCGCACCCCCGCCGGTTTCCCGGCGATCCGCCTGGTCAGCCACATGCCCGCGGTCACGGCCACGAGCGCCGCGGCCATCGTGGCCGCCAGGTAGACCAGGCCCGTCAGCGGCGCACCCGCCGCGACCACGCGCTGGACATCGACCGCGTACGTCGAGAAGGTCGTGTACCCGCCCAGCACCCCCACCCCCAGGAACGGCCGCACGAGCCGGTGCGCCTGCCGCACCTCCGTGATCACCACCATCAGCACCCCGATCAGCAGGCAGCCCGACACGTTGACCAGGAAGGTCGCCCACGGGAAGTCCGCCGGCCCGGCGGGCAGCGCCGACTGCAGGCCGTAGCGCGCCAGCGCGCCCAGCGCGCCACCCGCCGCGATCGCCGCGAGCACGGGCCAGTGCAGCTCGGTACGCTGCGCCGGGACGTGGAGATCGACGTCCGGATCGATCGGACGATCAGTCACACAACCCTCCCCGTGTCAAAACACTCGATGCCGGGAATTTCTCTAGACAACCTTGGATGCGCGGAGGCCTGCTTGAGCACGAAGGACGCCATTGCCCTTCTAGCGGGAGCCATCATCGTCGTTTCCTTCGTCGGCACTACCAAGACCCATCCGGCCACCGCGGCGAGCCCCCTCGGCAACGCCAGCGGCACGCTGCCCGGTCTGGCACCCATCATCTCCGACGCCGACAAGGCCAGAGCACGCGCCCTCATCAAGCGCCTGCGCGTGAAGGGCTTAGGCCCCAACACCGGGTACGAACGCACCCGGTACGGCGAGAACTGGGCCGACAGCGCGATCGGCGTGCCGTACGCGCGCAACGGCTGCCGCACCCGCGACGACCTGCTGGCCCGCGACGGCCAGAACGTGAAGTACCGGGCGGGCTCCAGCTGCGAGGTCGTCTCCATGGAGCTGACCGACCCCTACACCGGCAGGACCATCTACTGGCGCAAGGCCCATGCCGACGAGGTGCAGGTCGACCACGTGGTGCCGCTGAACTACGCCTGGCGCATGGGCGCGCCGCGCTGGCCGATGTCCAAGCGGCTGGACTTCGCCAACGACCCGCTGAACCTGCTGCCCGTGGACGGGGAGGCCAACGAGCAGAAGGACGCCTCGGGGCCGGCGAGCTGGCTGCCGCCGCAGCGGCTCATCCGCTGCGCGTACGTCACCCGCTTCGCGCAGGTCGCACTCAAGTACGACGTGCCCGTCCGGACGGCCGACAAGAAGATGATGCTCGACCAGTGCCGTTAGCGGGGGTCGAGCCAGGTGAAGCCGTGCTCGAACGTGAGCTTCGCCACGATCTGCTGCCCGGCCGTGTTCGGGTGGAAGTAGTCCCATTTGCTGACGTGGTCGAGCGTGAACGGGAACGAGAACACGGCCCCGCCGTCGGTGTGGCAGGCGGGGCCGAAGGCGGCGCACGCCTCGGCCGCCTCGTGGTTGTAGGCCATCACCCGCGCCCGCACCCGGTCGCGGCGCTGGACGTCGGCCTGCTTGGCCGAGTCGGGCCTGGCGAGCATGGTCTGGCAGATGCGGCCCACCGTCCAGAACGTCCGCGCGAGCGCGCTGGCCTTGCCGACCTTCCACAGCCGCCGCAGGTCGGGGATGCTGGCGATGAACACCCTGACCGCGGGAAGCCCGGCGCGCAGCTCGGCCAGCGCCGTGTCCAGCCGCTGCCGGTACGTCGCGACGGGCGTCATGGTCTGCTCGGTGCGGGTGCACGCGTCCTGGGCGCCCACGAGGATCGTCACGTAGTCGGCCTTGGCCTCGACCGCCTTGCGGACCTGACCCAGCAGGTCGGCGCTGGTCGAGCCGGGGGCGGCGAAGTTGAGGTTGTGCTTCTGGAGCGTTCCAGACATTTTGGACAGGCGCAGGTAGTGGCTGGCCACCTGCTGGTAGTCGCCGGTCGACCACGAGCGCGCGGTGCAGGAGATGTACAGGCCGCAGGCGTTGAAGCCGGTGGAGATCGAGTCGCCGAGCGCGGCCATGACCGCGGGCACGGCTTCACCCGTCGCGGCCTGGGCCGGACCGGTGGACGAGACGAGAATCACTGCGGCGAGCACGGAGCCCAGGCGACGGATCATGGACCCAAGGTAGGAAGTGGATCATCGACCGGCTATGGCGTTCCGGCAAGGTCTGTGATTTCAGGACCGACTTCATATCGCCGCTTGACAGGCCGGACGCGATCAGGTCGAGGCCAATTCGGGTCCGGCGCCCGGGTTTTTCCGGGTTCATTGTCCGTAACCTTGCATTCACGGGGGTCCGAGTCGAACGTGTTCAGTTCCCGCATAGAGTGTCTTGGGTGAGTGTCGCGCTCGGAACAACCCGCCCGCTACCGGTTCGCACCACCCCCGTAGGTGACCCGGGCGACCTGCTGGCATCTCTGCCCAGGACGGCGCCCTACGCCTGGGTCAGGAACGGTGAGGGCCTCGTCGGCTGGGGACAGGCCGCACGGGTGACCGTGCCCCCTGGCCCCGGCAGGTTCGCCTGGGCCCGCCAGTGGCTGGCCACGGTGTTCGGCGACGCCCACGTGGACGACGCCGTGCGCACACCCGGCTCCGGCCCGGTCGCCTTCGGCAGCTTCACCTTCGACGAGGACGCCCACGGCTCCGTCCTGGTCGTCCCGCGCGCCGTGCTGGCCCGCCGCGGCGGCCACGCCTGGCTCACCACGATCGGCGACGCGCCGCTGGAGACGTTCTCCCCCGTCCGCGACCCCGGCCGCATCCGCTACGGCGACGGCAGCCTGACCGCGCCGGAGTGGGAGGAGGTCGTGGCCAGGGCCGCCAAGCGCATCCGTGAAGGCGAGCTGGAGAAGGTCGTGCTGGCCCGCGACCTGGTCGCGACCGCCGAGCGGCCCATCGACGTGCGGCTGCTGCTCACGCGGCTGGCCCGGCGCTATCCCGAGTGCTACACCTTCTCCGTCGCCGGGCTCGTCGGGGCGACGCCCGAGCTGCTCATCCGGCGTACGGGCCAGGAGATCGAGTCGCTCGTGCTGGCCGGCACCACCGCCCGCGGCACCGGCCCGGCCGACGACTTCGCGCGCGGCGCCGCGCTGCTCGCCTCGGCCAAGGACCGCCACGAGCACGAGTGCGCGATCGCCTCGGTCCGCCAGACCCTCGCCCCGCTCTGCTCCCTGCTGGAGACGCCCGACGAGCCGGAGCTGCTGGTGCTGCCCAACGTGCAGCACCTGGCCAGCCACGTCAGCGGGCGGCTGGCCGACGGGGCCTCCGTCCTGGACGTGGTCGCGGCCATGCACCCCACGGCCGCCGTCGGCGGCACCCCGACCCGCACCGCGATCGAGGTCATCCGGGAGCTGGAGGGCATGGACCGGGCCGGGTACGCCGGCCCCGTCGGGTGGATCGACGCCCACGGCGACGGCGAGTGGGGCATCGCGCTGCGCTCGGGGCTCATCCAGGGCCGCCGCGCCCGCCTGTTCGCGGGCGGCGGCATCATGGGCGACTCCGACCCGGCCGCCGAGCTGGCCGAGGCCCAGGCCAAGTTCCGGGTGATGCAGTACGCCCTGGAGGGATGATCAGGCAATGCCGCGGTACTCGACCGCCGTGAGGGAAAGGGCCAGCTCACGGATCCGCCGGCGGATGGTGTCGCGATGTTCGATCAGCATGTCGAGCCGCTCGGGCACCGTGTGCTTCCCGGCTTCGACGAGCGTGATGTGGTGCTGCGGGCGGTCTCGGCCCACCGCTCGACATCCTCCAGGCCTCGCCGGTACACGCCCGAGATACGTTCGACCGCCTCGCGCCCGAGCGGCAGCCGCAGCGGCACCTCCTCACCGTGCACGAGGGACACGATGATCTCGGCCGCTCGCGCCGGGTCGCCTTCCTGGCGGCACCGCAACTGCGCGTCGCCGACCTCCTCGACCGCGCCGACCACGGCTCGCCCCGCGTTGTTGACGAGAACGTCCAGCTGACCGAAGCGGTCGAGGGTCTCCTGCACAAGATCCGAGGCCGCGGCGACGGCTCGGGCGTCGAACTTCGTGATCAGGCAGGTGTCCGGATGGGTGGCCCGCAGGTCGGCCACACTGTCGGGCCGGCGCACCGCCGCCACCACGTTGTCGCCCGCCTCCAGCGCCGACTCCGCCAGTGCGCGCCCGAACCCGCGGGACGCGCCAGTGATGATCCGGGTCTGTGTCGTCATGGCGACGACGCTTGGGCTTTGAGCGCGCTCGAACGCAAACCCGGCGCGAGGGCGTCTGAGCTCAGGCCAGCACCGGCAAGACGGGCGCCGCGACGGCGGCGACGATGCCGGGGCCGTGACCATCAACCCAACACTGCCGGGAGACACGCACCTCCATCATCACTGCCAGTGGTGGAGTCATCGTTGGTAGTCCGGGGGCGGTTCGTCGCTGGGATAGGGGTTCAGCGGCATTGGACCACCGGCGAGGAAGCCGCGTACGGCGGCGAGCACTACGCTGGGCTGATCCTGGTAGGTGTTGTGCCCGGCGCCGGTGAGGTACAGCAAGACGGTGTGGGGCAGAACCTGCCGGTAGTCGACAGCCGCGTGCCACGAAAGGTAGTCGCAACGGCCCTTGAGGAGAAGCACCGGGGTCGGATTGCCCGCGAGGTCGCGGCGGACGTCGGGCGCTGTCGGTGCCGTGGCGAGCTGCGGATACTGCTGCGCGTAGAAGCCGGACCCGTGGGTCATCGGCTGCCATTGCGTCCGGGTGCAATGCAGGCCTGCGTCGGCGAGGTGCAGGATCGTGTCGTTGCGGGCATCCGCTTCGGTGTCTGGGAAGTACGCGTACGCGGCCGCCGGGTTCACCTGCAGCAGCGCGTAGGCGAGCAACGCGCGCGGCTGCAAGGCGGCGGCATAGGTACCGAGGCGACGGTTCAGCGGAAGGCGCGAGGTAGCCTCGTTTCCGCTGGTGTCGGCCGGGTCCAGCGGGCCGGGTGAGCTGAGCACCAGACTCGCGACCCGGGTGGGATACGCGGCCAAGTAGTGGGCTGCGAGGGCGCCACCGTATGAGTGACCGATGAGGACCATTCTCTCGGCACCGATGGCGTGGCGTACCTCCTCGAGATCGGCGACGTCGCGCTCGATGCCGTACGCTCGTGGGTTCTCACTTCGAGCGGAGCGACCGGCGCCGAGTTCGTCGTAGACGTAGACGTCGTAACCCAACTCCGCCAGCGGCTGGAAGAAGCGGCTCAGCCCTGGCATGTCGGGAATGCCGGGGCCCCCGTGGAGCACGACGACCGGTGTGGTGCGGTGCGGTGCCTTCCCAGGAGTGTGCACATAGGCCAGTCGCGACCCGCCAGGAAGGCTCCAGTACCGGGTATCCGCGACGCTGGTTTCTGGCAGCCGAACGTCAGGTAGGGGCACCAGCAACGCGGCCGCGACAGCGGCCGTCACGAGTACGGTCACCGGCAGGGTCAGGGAACGGTACCGGGACGGCAGCCGCCGGAGGACGAGCACCCGCACGGTGACCCAGGACAGCAGCCCGGCGACCGCGAGGCCCGCGGTTAGGAAGACGACCGGGTCCGTCGAGACAACGGCCACGGCGACGATGGTCACCATCGCACCGGCACCGGCCAGCAGTGACGCGATCAGCAGACCGGCGACGGCCAACGCGACCTTCCGGGGTGGGATGGTCTTCCGGCCCCGGGCAGGCCGGTTGCACCGTGGCAGAAGCTTCACGCCGTGATCCCATCATCGTTCTTGGTCAGTGATTGCCTCCTGCGGTCCCCGGGCAGAGCCGCGCACGGCGGCGGCCCGCGCTGCCGCTATGGTCAAGCAGGCAGCATCCGCGCACCGCGGCAACGCGTCGGCCGTGCGCGGGTGACCAACTGGGTGCGCTCGGCACTGCGCCGGACCGCAACGGCCGACGGGCCTCGCATCACTCGATCGAGGCGGGCAGGCCGGTCAGAGTCGCCGACATGGCCCATAGGCGGGCGGCGTCGGCTGGGTTGGCGCGAAATGGAGTGACCGCGCAGTCGGCGCAGTGCACGCCGCCAAGGTCCTCCGTCACGGCGGCCCACACCTGGGTCGCGGCGCCCTGCGCGGGGGTCTTGAAGTAGTCGGCCGGGCGGCCGTGCTCGTCGATCCAGCCGGCAGCACGCATCTCGTCGTGGGTGAGGTGGCGCTGCAGCGGGGTCAGGATGGCACCGGGGTGCACCGAGCTCGCGCGGATGCCGTGTGGTCGACCCAGCACATCGAGATGGGCGGCGAACAGGGCGTTGGCGGCCTTCGACTGGGCGTAGGCGGACCAGCGGTCGTACGCGTCGGTGGCAAAGAACAGGTCATCCCAGCGGATCGGGCCGTCGGGACTGAGGCCGGAGGAGACCACGACGACCCGGGCGGCCGCGGCGCGGCGCAGCGCCGGCCACAGGTGGTGCACGAGTGCGAAGTGCCCCAAGTGGTTGACCGCGAACTGCAGCTCCCAGCCCGACCCGACCCGCGTCTCGGGGCAGGCCATGACGCCCGCGTTGGCGATGAGGATGTCGACGGTGGTGAACGCTGCCGCGAACTCGGCGACCTGGTCGAGGTCCGCGAGGTCGAGCCGGCGGACCTCGACGTCGCTGAGCCGGGCGGCCGCCGGGTCGCGGACGGCGGCGACGACGGTGGCGCCAGCGCGGGCTAGCGCTTGCGTGGTGGCCAGGCCGATGCCGGAGGCGCCGCCCGTGACGATCGCTAGCCGGCCGGTCAGGTCCACCCCGGCGAGGACGTCGTCAGCAGTGGTGGAGGTGTCGAACTGTGGCATGCCGCGGACGCTAACTGCTAGACCGAGGTCTAGGTCAACCCGCGTAGACTGCCCGCATGGAACTCACCATCGGCGAAGTGGCGGCGCGCACGGGGTTGAGTGTGCACACGCTACGACTGTACGAGCGCGAGGGCCTTTTCCACACCGAGGTTCGCCGCGACGCGGGCGGCCGGCGCCTCTACGGCCAGCACGACCTGGACTGGCTCGAGGTCTGCACGAAGTTCCGCGCGACCGGCATGCCGCTGGAGCAGATCCGACGGTTCGCCGGACTGGTCCGCGAGGGCTCCGGCAACGAGGCCGAGCGGCTCGAACTGTTGCGCACGCACCGGCGCCGGGTCGATGATCAGATCAACCAACTGACCGCCTGCCTGGCCCTGATCGACGGCAAGGTCCGCACGTACGAGGACCACCTTGCCCGGGGAACCGCCACCGCCCTCTGGACTGGCTGAGCCCTGGTCACTCTGGCAGAGCACTTCGGACATTCCGCGAACGACGGGCGAGGTCGCCTAGCAGGTTCGGATGACGGCGGTTCCGCCGACCCGGGTGGAGATACCGTCGGTCGTGGTGGCCCGGACGAGCTCGCGTTCAAGGACGACGCCGCCGTCTACGGCATGCACGAGCTGCCCGGCACCTGGTGACGATCGATGCTAGGGCAGCGGGCCCAGGGTGAGGTAGCGGTCGTCCACTTGGGACTCGATGGTGCCCCGGATGGCGTTAGGGCGGATCAGGACGTTGTCGGCCTTGAGAAATCCGGTAGGGGCGCCGAGATCTCCGCCGTGGTGAGGTCGACGTTCATGGCCGCGTTGACGTGGACCTCGGACTGGCGGTGGCGCGGCGGAAGTCGCGGGCCGCCGTGGATCTCGCCGAATCCCAGGCGACGACCCGATGGGCGAGCTCGAGGGCGTCGCCGAGGGACTCGACGGCCCGCCGTCCACTCGACCCGTCAACCTGACATCGTCTCGGGCGTATCCTGACCGTCGTGCGCAGGCGGTTCGTGGGGGTGAGCGCCGCCTTGGCCCCATATGTGGATCGGATCTGGTCCTGGGAGGGGCGGGCCGAGGAGTTGCCGACGGTGTTCCCCGGCACCGGCGCCGAACTGGTGATCCAGCGCGGCGCCGGCATCGTGGCGCACACGGCGTCAGGGCCGTACCGGTTGCCCGAGGCCCATCTGCTGTGTCTGCGCCGGACACGCTGGCGGCTGGCGGCGGCCGGGCCGGTGGCGTTCACCGCCGTACGCCTCCGTGCCGGGGCTCTCGCCGCGCTGTGTCCCGTGCCCACGACCGTCATCGCCGACCAGGCCGTCGCGGCCGCGGATGTCTTCGGCGCGGCAGCCGATCGGCTCGTCGCAGCCGTGCGGGCCGGCGGTACGCTGGCCGAGCGGGCGGCTCGAATCGAGTCGGTCCTGGTTCGAACGCTGGACAGCGCGGCGCCACCCGATCGGCGCGTCGCCGCCGCGGTCGCCCGAATATACCGCGACCCGGCCACGGCCCGGGTGAACCAGATCGGGCCCGGCGTCGGCCTGAGTGCCCGGCACCTGCGGCGCGGGTTCCTCACGACAGTGGGCGTGCCACCCAAGGAGTTCCAGCAACTGGCCAGGTTCCAACGGGTGGTCCGCACACTGCTGCTGTCCGAGTCGCAGGCGCATCTCGCAGTCGCGCTCTCCGCCGGGTACTACGACCAGAGCCACTACATCAAGGACGTGCGGCGGCTTACCGGAGCCCGGCCGACCGAGCTCCTCGCGGGCTCGGTGCCGCACTTCTATTACCCGAGCCTCAGCCGGCGCGGCGGGTCACCCTTCGAGTAGCGCCATCATCGCCGAGGGCCATCGCGTGCCGGCCGCCGCACCAGCTGGAAACGACTGGTCCAGCGTGCGCTTGTCCGAATCGGTCAGCGTCACGTCCAGGCTGCCGACGTTCTCCTCGACGCGCCCGGGCCGGGTCGTGCCGGGGATCGGCACAGCTTCGGGCACCGAGGCGAGTATCCAGGCGAGGGCCACCTGTGCCGGTGTGGCACCACGTTCGCGAGCGATCGTCAGGATGGGTTCGACCAGCTGCCGGTTGCGGTGCAGGTTCTCGCCCTTGAAACGGGGGCTGACGCGCCGGAAGTGGTCGGACGTGTCGAAGAAGGTGACGCCCAGTTCCAGTGCCCGTTCGACGGTCGCCACCGCCCGCGCCCGGTCCACCGGCCCGTATCCGAAGGTCAGGCCCATGCAACCGAGTCCCAGCGGCGAAACCCGCAGACCCTGGCTGCCTAATGCTTTCGCGTGCATGTCCACTCTCCTCGGGCTAGACGGGCTGGAAGGAGACGAGCACGTGACCGAACTCGACCCGCGGGGCTTCTTCCAGCCACCGTTCGGTCTCGTGGAGGAATTCCGTCACGTACGGGGCGGCGAAATGGGCGTCACAGGCAGCCTGGTCGACATATCTCTCGTAGAGCAGGAAACCACCACTGTCCCGCCGGTGCACCGCGTACTCCAGTGCCCCGGGTTCGTCACGGGTGCGTCGCTGCAGGTCACGCAGGCGCTGTTCCACCTCATCGACGCAGTCGGGCTTGGCCTTCAACAAGGCGATCACTACGGTCATGCGGCAAGCATCACCGTTCCTCGGTCCGCCGAATAGTAGAAAAGGGACATGACCATCACTGACCGACTTCACCGGACGGGAGACACAGATCGGCGAGCTGATCGCCCGCCTGTCCCGGCGGCCGAGGGTGCGGGTGTTGATCGGCAAGCCCTAACTTCCCGGCATTGGATGATCAGTCGGGGACGTGGATCTCCTCGCCCACGTCCACGCGGGCCCGGCCGGCCGTCAGCGTGGCCACCCAGTCGGCGAACGACGCCACCTCGTCCGCGCCCACCGCGACGGCGAAGGTGACCTCGCCCGCGTACGTCACGTCGCGCACCGGGTGGCGGGAGGCCCGCAGGTCGTTCTCCACCCGCCCGGCCTGGTCGTGCGCCACCGCGACGCGTACGAGCCTGGCCGGCACCATCCGCACCGGTTCGGCCCGGTCGAGGGTCTCGGTCACGGCGGAGCCGTACGCGCGCACCAGGCCGCCCGCCCCCAGCAGGGTGCCGCCGAAATAGCGGGTCACCACGGCGACCACGTCGCTGAACCCCCTGCCCACCAGGGCCTGCACCATCGGCGTGCCCGCGGTGCCGCCCGGCTCGCCGTCGTCGTCGCCCTTCTGGATCCGCTCGCCGATGACGTAGGCGGTGCAGTTGTGGTTCGCGCCGGGATGCTTCCGCCGCCGCTCGCCGATGAACGCGACCGCCTCCTCGACGCTGCGCGCGGGCGCCAAGGCGCAGATGAAGCGCGAGCGCTTGGCCTCCGTCTCGTGCTCGACGACGGTGGCGAGGGTGAGGTACGGCGCGGGCACATCCGCCAGCGTATTGGGCCGCGGCGGCGGCGAGAGCACCGCCCGCGTCCTGTGAGGCCCGCCTGCCGCGTGGCATGCTCGTAGTCACGCGCGAAGGAGGTACGCCCGTTGACCGGACAAGGCGGGAGCAGATTGCTGGCCATCAGCGACCTGCACGTCGGCTACGCGGAGAACCGGGCCATCGTGGAGGAGCTGAAACCGGTCAGTCCCGGCGACTGGCTGCTGGTCGCGGGCGACGTCGGCGAGCGGCTGGCGGACATCGCCTGGGCGCTGGGGCTGCTGGCGGGCCGGTTCGAGCGGGTCGTGTGGGTGCCGGGCAACCACGAGCTGTGGACCCCGCCGGACGACTCGCCGGACCTGCGCGGCGCCGCCCGCTACGAGCACCTGGTCGGCATGTGCGGGGACCTCGGCGTGCTCACCCCGGAGGACGACTACCCCGTGTGGGAGGGGGCGGGCGGGCCGGTCCGGATCGTGCCGCTCTTCCTGCTCTACGACTACACCTTCCGACCGCCCGGCCACCACACCAAGGAGAGCGCGCTCGCGTACGCCCACAGCACCGGCATCGTCTGCACCGACGAGTACCTCCTGCACCCCGACCCGTACCCGAGCCGTGAGGCGTGGTGCCGGGCCAGGGTGGAGGCGACCGAGCGGCGGCTGGCCGGGCTCGACGACGTGCCGCTGGTCTTCGTGAACCACTATCCCCTGGTCCGCGAGCCGACCGACATCCTGCGCCACCCGGAGTTCGCCCAGTGGTGCGGCACGACGGCCACCGGAGACTGGCACACGCGCCACCCGACCGCCGCCGTGATCTACGGCCATCTCCACATCCCCCGCGTCACCTGGTACGACGGCGTGCGTTTCGAGGAGGTGTCGCTCGGCTACCCGAGGGAGTGGCGTAGCCGCCCCGCCGGCCCCAAGCTGCTGCGCGAGGTCCTTCAGTAGCCCCTGGTGACCTTCACCCCGTGCCCGATCCTGCGGGGCACCCCGATGCCGTCGATCAGGTTGCCGTTGGAGGCGACGGACATCGACTCGCCTGCCCCGTCGCCCTTGGTGAGCAGGATGCCCGTCTCACGCTTGGTGCCGTGGCCCAGGATGGTGTTGCCGGTGATCGCCGCGTGGCCGATGCCGTAGTTGACCGCGTCCAGCGCGAGGTAGACGAAGTTCACGTCAGGCGGCAGCGGCCCGGCCGTGGTCAGCGTGCGCTCCGGCGGCGCCGAGCCCTCCCGCCGGGCCTTGCCCAGTTCCTTGCGCAGCGTCGCCAGGGCGTCCGGCGGCGGCAGGAACTTGTGGATCCGGTTGGCGGTGATCGTCGTGTTCGCCTCGCCCTGCAGGTCGCAGCGGATGCCGTAGTACGTCTGGTTCGCCGTGCTCTCGGCGCCGAAGTCCTCGATGTAGTTGTTCTGGATCGAGGTGCCGAAGCAGCGGTGGGCGTCGATGGCGTTCTTCGGCGTCGCGTACAGGTGCAGGTCGCTGAGTGTCCAACCGGCCGCGTTGTCGCTCTGGATGGCGTGCGTGCCGCTGAAGCCGATCCAGGAGCGCTGCAGCGTCCAGTCGGTGACGGAGTTGCCGGGGTCGACGACCCGCAGCCCCGCCTCGGCGGCGCCCTCGATGTAGACGTCGCTGATGACGCTGTTGACCATGGTGTTCTTCAGCAGCGTGCCGTTCTGCGACGGGTTGCTGATGCGGATGCCGTCGGAGGGCGTGCCGTAGATGTCCACGTCGTACACGCGGGTGTTCCACGAGCGCAGCAGCAGCCCCACGGTGCCGGTGTTGTGGTCCCGGTTGCCGTCGATCGTGAGCCTCTCGACGCGGATCGTGTCGCCGCTGTACTCGGTGTTCTTCACCCATCCCTCGGAGGCGAGCACCGCGGGCAGGTTGGCGCCGTCGGCCTGCCTGAGCACCGCCCCGGCCTTGGCGTCGCCCCGGTACGTACGCCGGTCCGGCAGGCTGATCGTGGCGTTGATCAGGCACGGGCCCTTGATGACGACCTCGTCGCCCTCCTTGGAGGAGTCGATCGCGGCCTGCAGCGTCTGGGCGTCGGCGGCGGCGTTGGCGCAGGCCGCCTCGACTCTCGAGGCCGCGGCGGGCGCCGTCGGCATCAGGATGGCGGCCCCCGTGACGGCCATGGCGAGAGCGGCGCCGCCGGCGAGCAGGCGGGTCGGTGAATGACGCACTGTCGGTCCTTCCGTCAGAACGATGTCCCCGGAGACGCGGCACCCCCCGAGCGTCCCCGCGGTGATCATTCTGTCCGGGCGGCGGGCGGTTGTTGATCTCTTTTCGGGCGCGAAAACCGCAAACACTTCTTCGCGAAGAACTGTTTGCGAAGAAGTGTTTGCGGTTTAGGCTTGCCGTCATGACGCCATCCCCTGAGAACGTGGTCGTCCTCGACGCCAAGGGCCTGCGGGCCCTCGCCCATCCCGTACGGGTGCAGCTCGTGGACCTGCTGCGCAAGCACGGTCCGTCCACCGCCACCCGCCTGGCCGAGCGCCTGGGGGTGAACTCGGGGACGGCCAGCTATCACCTGCGCCGGCTCGCCGCCGCCGGGTTCGTCGAGGAGGACACCGAGCGCGGCAACGCGCGGGAGCGCTGGTGGCGCTCGGTCCACCGGACGACGCGCCTCATCGACGAGGGCGGGCTGTCCGAGCGTGAGCCCGAGGCGGTGCTGGCGTACATGCAGTCCATCGCCGCGCTCTACAACCTGCGCACGCAGCAGGCGCTCAACGAGATGCAGACCATGCCGGAGCCGTGGCGGCGCGTCCTCGACCTCAGCTCCTACGCGTTCCGCCTCACCCTGGAGGAGGCGGGACAGCTGCGGGAGGACCTGAGCGAGCTCGTCGCACGCTACCGGCGCGACGGCGAGGAGGCGCCGCCGGACGCGGTCCGGGTCTACCTGATGCCGCAGGTGCTGCCCGAACTGGACGATCCGGAGGAGTCGTGACGGAGCCGCGCCGGTCCTTACGGCCGATGGCCGGGGTGCTCGCGGCCATGACCGTGTCGATGACCGCGACCCGCGTGTCGGCCATCGCGCTGCCCTGGTTCGTGTATACGAGCACCGGGAGCGCCGCGTTGACGGGGGTGGTGGCGTTCGCGGAGATGGCCCCGTACGTGCTGGTCAAGGCGCTGACCGGGCCGCTCGTCGACCGGGCCGGACCACGCCGGATCTCGTGGGTCTGCGACGTCGTGAGCGCCTCGGCCGCCGCCGCGGTGGTCCTGCTGCACGCGGCCCACCTGCTGCCGCTGGGCGCGCTCATCGCTCTCGTCGCGGTGATCGGCGCGGCCCGCGGACCCGGGGACCTGGCCAAGGAGACCATGGTCCCGGAGGCTGCCGAGCGCGGGCGGGTGCCGCTGGAGCGGGCCACCGGGCTGATGGGCGTGACGGAGCGGCTGGCCTCGACGGTGGGTCCGGGGCTGGGCGGTGCGATGGTGGCGCTGCTCGGCCCGCTGGCCAGCCTGGTCATCAGCGCGGTCTGCTTCGCGCTCGGCTCGGCGGTCGTGGCCGCGGCCCTGCCGCGCGGCATGGGGCACCGCGCCCCCGGGTCAGGAGAGCAGCAGGAGGGGTACTGGCGGCGGTTCGGCCAGGGCTTCGCGTTCCTGCGCGGCGAGCCGCTGCTGCTCGCGATCATCGTGATGGTCGGCTTCACGAACCTGCTGGACGCGGCCTTCAGCCAGGTGCTCGCGCCCGTGTGGGCGAAGGAGTCCGGTCACGGCCCCGCCGTCCTCGGGCTGAACAGCAGCGTGATGGGGCTGACCGCGGTCGGGGGCAGCCTGGTGGCCGCCATGGTGGCGCACCGGATGCGGCGCAGGCCGGTGTTCTTCGTGGCGTTCCTGCTCGCCGGGCCGCCGAAGTTCCTCATACTGGCCACGGATGTGCCGGTGTGGGCGATGGTGTCCGTGTTCGCGGTGTGCGGGTTCGCCGGCGGCTTCCTGAACCCGATCCTGGGCGCGATCTCGTACGAGCGAGTGCCCCGCCACCTGCTGGGCCGGGTGAGCGCCCTGAAGGACTCACTGGCCTGGGCCGGCATCCCGCTGGGCGGGCTGCTGGGCGGGGCCGCCGTGACGGCGGTCGGCCTGGCGCCCGTCCTGCTGGTGTCCGGGGTCGCCTACGGGCTCACCACGAGCCTGACCGGGCTGCGCCGCGAATGGCGGGAGATGGACCGGCTGCGCGGGCAGGGTCCCCCGGCCGTACCGGCGCCGGAGGAGAGCGCCGGTACCGCGGGTGACCGGCTCAGCAGGTGATCATGCCCTGGGCCAGGTCGGCGGCCGTGGCTGAGTGGGAGCGGTGCCCGGCGGGGCCGTAGCCGCCGCCCCCGCCCGTCTCGCAGCGCAGCACGTCCCCGGCCGTGACCCGCAGGGCGTTCACCTTGAGCACCTCGCGGGCCTCCGGGGTGCCCGGGTTGAGGGTGACGCGCGGCGGCGCGCCCGGCTCCCCGCCCGCCAGGCCCCAGGCCGGGGTGACCGAGCGCTCGAACCACAGCGACAGCGACGTGTCCCCGCAGAACTCGTACTCGCGCACCGCCCCGTTCCCGCCCCGCCACTGCCCCGCGCCGCCCGTGCCCGGGCGAACCTCGTAGCGGCGCACGCGCACCGGGAACAGGGTCTCCAGCACCTCGATGGGCATGTCCCGCAGGGCGCCGTTGACGTTGTTGATCAGGCAGTCCTCGCCGTCGCCGCCCTCCCAGGCGCCCCAGCCGCCGACCGTGGCCTCCTGGGAGACGTACAGCTTGCCGGTACGCGGGTCCGTGCCGGTGAACTGCACGATCATCGAGTCCCCGTACGAGGCCGCGGCCACCTTGTCCGGCAGCACGGGCGCCAGCGCCTTGACCACCAGGTCGATGAGGAGCCCCAGGTGCGAGTAGTAGTACTGGCAGGCGGCGGGCGACTCGGCGGCCAGCATCGAGCCGGGCCGCGTCTCCACCGACAGCGGCCGGAACGAGCCCCCGTTGAGCGGCACGTCACCCGAGACCAGCAGCTTGTAGCCGACGCGGACGGCGGCCACGGCCTGGGCCGCGCCGCAGTTGACCGGGCCGGTGGCCTGGCCGGCGCAGTCGGTCAGGTCGATGTGCATCGACTCGCCCGACACCGCGACCGTGACGTTGACGGGAAGGGGGGTGTCCAGGTCGATGCCGTCGTTGTCGAGGTAGCCGGACGCCTCGTAGACGCCATCGGGGATGGCCGCGATGGCGGCGCGCTCCAGGCGCTCGGTCTGGGCGAAGATCTCGTCGCGGGCCGCCAGCACCGTCTCCAGGCCCCACCGGGAGACGATCTCCTTCAGCCGCCGCTGCCCGGTCATGGCGCAGCTCACCTGGGCGCGCAGGTCGCCGAGCGTGGCGTGCGGGAAACGCACGTTGCGGGCGATCAGCTCGTGCAGGTCACGGCAGGGCTCGCCGCCCGCGTACGCCTTCACCGGGCCCATCCGCAGGCCCTCCTGGAAGATCGACGTCGAGTCCATGGAGCCGCCGGGGTCCTTGGAGCCGACGTCCAGCCAGTGGGCCCGCGACGCCGCGAACCCCGCCAGCTCCCCGTCCACGTAGATCGGCCCGTAGACCGTGACGTCGTTGAGGTGGGTGCCGCCGATGTAGGAGTCGTTGAGCACCCACACGTCGCCCTCCTGCCAGACCTCCCGCCCGTACAGGCGCTCGGTCTCGCGGGTGCACACCTCCAGGTTGCCCAGGAAGATCGGCAGGCCGGACGACTGGCCCAGGACGTTGTGGTCGCGGTCGAGCAGCGCGACCGCGCAGTCCTTGGCCTCGTAGATGACGGGGGTGTAGGAGCTGCGGATGAGGGTGGTGTTCATGTCCTCCGCCGCCTGGAGCAGGGCGCAGCGGATGATCTCGGTGGTGACGGGGTCGATCACAGGGAGTCCACCTTCACGATGAGGAAGCCGTTGGGGTCCACGGTGGCCACGCAGCCGGGCGGGATGACCGTGGTCGCGGTCTCCTCGACCACGATCGCGGGCCCGGCCAGCTCGCCGTCCAGGGCGGCGCGCCGCAGCACGGGCGTGCGGTGCACGACCCCGTCGAAGATCACGTCCCGTACGTGCTCGGCCTGCTCCTCGGGGACCTTCGGCACGGCGGCGGCGGTACGCGGGAACGAGCCGAAGCCGGTGCTGCGCAGCATGACGAACTCCACCGGCGCCTCCGGGGTGGCGTGCCCGTAACGGCTGGTGTGCGCCTCGGCGTAGCGGGCCGCGATCGTCTCGAGGAAGCCGGGGTCGGCGGGCTCGGCCGCGTCGCGGAGGGGGATGGTGAGCGTGTAGTCCTGCCCCTCGTAGCGCATGTCCACGGCGTGCTCGACCCGGCGCCGCTCCTCCGGCACGCCCTGGGACGAGAGCGCCGCCAGGGCCTCCTCCCCCAAAGTCGCGAAATTTCGCGCCATGTCGGGGCCGTCGAGCACGTCCTGCGGCCGGAAGTACGGATGCGTCAGATCCCGGCGCACGTCGGCCTCCAGCATCCCCCACGCCGAGAACGCCCCGGGGAAGCGCGGCACCACCACCTCGGAGATTCCCAGCTCCCGCGCGATGAACGCGGCGTGCATCGGCCCCGCGCCCCCGAACGCCACCAGCGCGAACTCCCGGGGTTCGATCCCGTGCTCCACCGTCAGCGTGCGGATCGCCTGCGCCATCTTGGCGTTGGCCACGTCGCAGATCCCCTCGGCGAGCAGCAGCGGATCGAGGTCCAGCTCGCCCGCCAGCGTGGCGATCGCCGTGCCCGCCGCCTCGACGTCCAGCGTCATCAGCCCGCCCGCGAACCAGGCCGGGTCCACCCGCCCGAGCACCACGTTCGCGTCGGTCACCGTGGCCTGTGTGCCGCCCCTGCCGTAACAGGCCGGTCCGGGCACGGCCCCTGCGGACTCGGGCCCCACGCGCAGCGCGCCCGCCTCGGCGTAGGCGAGCGAGCCGCCGCCCGCGCCGATGGTGTGCAGGTTCACGATCGGCATGAGCACCGGGTAGCCCTCGATGCGGGCCTCGGCGCTGACGTCGGGCCGCCCGTTCACCACGAGCGACACGTCGAACGACGTGCCGCCCATGTCGACGCAGATGGCATTGCCCCTGTCGAGCATCCTGCCCGCCGCCACCCCGCCCATCGTGCCGCCCACCGGCCCGGACAGCAGTGTCTGCAACGGCCTGCGCATCGCGTACGAGGCGTTGACCAGCCCGCCCGACGACTGCATCACGTGCACCGGCACCGGCAGGCCCCGCTCGGCGAAGCGCCGCTCGATCCTGGCCAGGTAGCGCCGCACGACAGGCCCGGTGTACGCCTCCAGCACCGCCGACGAGGTCCGCTCGTACTCCCGCCACTCCCGCGCCACCTCGTGCGAGAGCACGACCAGCACGTCATCGCCCAGCTCCGCGCGCAGGATCTCGCCCGCCCGCACCTCGTGCGCCGGGTTCGCGTAGGAGAACAACAGGCACACGGCCACCGCGTCGAACCCCTCCGCGCGCGCCCGCCGGGCCGCCGCCCGCACCGCCTCCTCGTCGAGGGGAACGAGCTCCTGTCCCCGGTAGTCCAGCCGGCCGCCCGTCTCCATCACGTCCTGGCGCGGCACGAGCGGCACGGGTTTGCGATAGCGCAGATCGAACATGCGGTCGCGGTTGCCCCTGGCGATCTGGTAGACGTCCCTGCCGCCCTGGCTCGCCAGCAGCAGCACCCGGGCGCCCTTGCGCTCGAGCAGCGCGTTGAGCCCCTGCGTGGTGCCGTGCACGAAGAACGAGATCTCCGCGGGGTTGTCCACGACCCGGCCGAGCGCGGCGAACACGCCTTCGGCCAGGTCTCCCGGAGTGGTGGGCGCCTTCGAGGCGGTGACGGCCCCGCTCCGCTCGTCGTAGCACACGACGTCGGTGAAGGTGCCGCCGATGTCCATGGCGACGCGATAACTCATGCGCTGCACCGTACGCGCTCCCGCGGCGTTCCCGCATGTGCGCCCGCCACAGGGGGAAGCTCCCTCCGGTGCATCGCGCAACGTGATCCGGTTCAGGGTCTCGCTGCCGGTGGCCGCCCAGCGGGCGAGCCGGCTCACGAGTGGCATACCTGGAGACCCGAGGCACGGGGACAAGATCGCGGGTATGCCTTGAGCGCGCACTACACCTACAGTGGTGTCGTGTCGTCGGGAAACGCCGTTGTGGCGCGCAATATGCGTCTGCTCAGAGAGCAGCGGGGCATGTCACTGGCCGAGCTCGCCAGGCAGGCGGGGCTGGCCAAACAGACCCTGTCCACGATCGAGCAGGGGGTGGGCAATCCGACGGTGGACACGCTGTTCTCCATCGCGGACGCGCTGGGTGTGCCGGTCACCCGGCTGGTTGCTGAGCGCGAGCAGGTGATGCTGGTGCAGCGCCGCGATGAGGTGGTGTGGCAGCGGCACGGCGGTTATGAGTCCCGCTCACTCGACCACATCTACGGCTCCGGCGTGATCGAGAACTATCTGCTGCGCATCGCCCCTGCGGCCGGTGACGGCCCGGCCGAGGCATCCGCTCCCCATCCGGTGGGCACGCTGGAGCACCTGTACGTCATCAGCGGCCGCGTACGGGTGGGCCCGGTCGACTCCGCGGTGGAGCTGGGCACCGGCGACTTCGTGCGCTATCCGGGCGACCGTCCCCACGTGTACGAGTCGCTGGAGGGTGAGAGCGTGGTGCACGTCGTGGTCAGCGTCCCGCGCGTGCAGCCCGGCACCGGTGCCATGCGGGTGTCCCGCACCCATGGTGAGCGCGCCCTCTGAGCCGCCGGTTCACACCCGCCGCACAGCCCGGGATGCCTGTCGACGCCTCGGCCGTCGTGGTCGAAGGCGAGCAACGCCTTGCCGACGGCTGTCTGCTGGTCCGGCCCCGCTTCGCGCGCGCTGGGACCGGGGTCGCGGTAGGGCGTGGCCATGGAGGTCTCCCACTGTCCTTCATGCGACCACCATGATGGACTCGGGTCCACCGCAAAGGACCCTGTCGTCCATGTAAACGCCCTACCGAACGACACCGTCAGGACGAGAACTCCTGCTCACGGGTCTCGGGCAGGACGAGCACGCAGACGAGGCTCACCAGGCAGAGTGCGCCCGTGTAGACGCCGAGCACCAAGGGCGAGGCCCACTGCGCGTTCAGCCAGGTGGCGACGACCGGCGCGAAGCCCCCGCCCAGCGTGTTGGCCAGGATGAAGGTGGTCGAGGCACCGGTGTAGCGCAGCCGCGCGGGAAACAGTTCCGGCAGGAACGCGGCGATCGGCGCGAAGCTCAGCGTGAACAGCAGCAGTCCGATGGCGAGCGCACCGGTGATCAGCAGGCCGTTCCCGGTCTGCAAAGAACCGAACATGGGCAGCGCCCACAGCACGCAGCCGATGAGACCGGCCAGCATCACCGGACGCCGGCCCATCCGGTCGGCCAGGCGGGCGAAGGGGACGGTGGCCAGGGCCCCGGCGGTCGCGGCGACGCTGGCGGCGGCGAGCATCGTGCTCTGCGGGATGCCGAGCGCCGAGGGGCCGTACTTCAGGCTGTAGACGGTGGTCAGGTAATAGACGGACGAACCGCCGATCGCCGCGCCGACACCGAGGAACAGCCGGCCGGGGTGCTCCTTGAGCAGCGTACCGAGGGGGAAGCGGGCGGTGGCCTGACGCGGCGTGGTGGCGAAGACCGGCGACTCCTCCACCCGGCTGCGCACCCAGATGCCGATGACGATGAGCACGGCGCTGAGCAGGAACGGGATGCGCCATGCACCGTCGGCGAAGCCATCACGTCCGGCGATGGCCAGGGTGGGCAGGATCGCCGCACTGGACAGCAGGAAGCCCAGCGGTGGGCCGGCCTGCGGGATGGAGGCGTACATCGCCCGTCGGCGGGCAGGCGCGTGCTCGGCCGCGAGCAGCACCGCGCCGCCCCATTCGCCACCCATGCTCACGCCCTGGAGGAGGCGGAGGGCCACCAGGAGCACCGGCGCCAGCAGCCCGGCACTGGCATAGGTCGGCAGCAGGCCGACGCCGACCGTCGCCGCGCCCATCAGCAGCAGCGAGATGACCAGCGCGGGCTTGCGGCCGACTCGGTCCCCGATGGTGCCGAACAGCACCACGCCGATGGGCCTGGCCAGGAAGGCGCCGGCGAAGGTGAGGAAGGCGGCCAGGGTCTGCGCCGCCGGGGTTCCGGTCGGGAAGAAGGCGGGGCCCAGCACCAGGGCGGCGGCGGTGCCATAGACGGCGAAGTCGTAGTACTCGATGGTGGTGCCGATGAGGCTGGCCGCGGCGACGCGCGAGACGCTGCGGCTCGGTGCGCCCGTGGCTGTCGCGGATGGTACGGCGGTCTCGGACATGGAAGGACTCCTCCGCTGAGGACTGGGGGTACAAGAGCATGGAAGGCCCATCGGAGTGGGAGGGCACGCTCCTGTGCCGCACAGTGGCACGTCACCGCACGCTTGACCGGCGGTCAGACCCTGCTTGCCGCTCGAGGTCGGCGCGCGGGAGTGACACGCCAGCGTCAGTTATAACTGACTTGCGTCTATCTTGACAGACATGGATCCGTTCTTGCATGCTGTCCACTGCAAGGTCCCGATCGTCACTCATAAGTGACGTAAAGGAGGAGAACCATGGGAACGGCCGCCATTCGCGATGACCGCGCTGCCATCGACAAGGCGGTCAGCCTCCTGATCTCGTTCGGCGACCAGGCCGGAACCGGGCTCGGCGTCAGCGAACTGGCCCGTCGCGCCGAGCTGAGCAAGAGCACCGCGTTCCGCGTCCTCGGCATGCTGGAGCGCAACGGCGTCGTGGAGAAGATCGCGGGCAAGTACCGGCTGGGTGAGCGGCTGCACGAGCTCGGTCGGCATGTCTACGTGCCCGACCACGACCGCATCCGCGACCTGCTCATCCCCTTCCTCACCGACCTGTACGAGCTGACGCGCGAAACCGTGCACCTCGCCGCCCTGCACGCCACCGACGTGGTCTACCTGTCCAAGCTCTACGGCCACCGCCAGGTCCGCTCGCCCTCGCGGATCGGCGGCCGGGTCCCCGCCCATTGCACCGCGGTCGGCAAGGTGCTGCTGGCCTACGACCATGACGCCCTGGAGCGCGTGCTCGCCTCAGACCTGCGGGCGTTCACGCCGCACACCATCACCGACCCCGGCAGGCTGGCGGCCTCGATCGCCGAGATCCGCCGCACCGGGATCGCCTTCGACGACGAGGAGTCGACCGTCGGGCTGCGCTGCGCCGCCGTCCCCGTCATGGGCCGGGGCGGCAAGGCCGTGGCCGCGATGTCGGTTTCGGGTCCCACCGGCCGTCTGGACACCCGGGCGCAGGCGCCGGCGCTGCGACGGGTGAGCGCCGCGGCGGCCCTGGCACTGGCGCGAGGCCACCGCCTGCACGCCACCGCGTGACCCCGATCAGCTCCCCGGCACGTGGTCGAGGTCCATGTCGGTCCTGGTCACCCAGCCGGGCTCGTGCACCAGCAGGCTGAGTTGCTCGCCGGGCAGGTCGACGTCGACGACGTAGCGGTACCCGGCGGACTCCGCCGCCGCCACCCGGCCAAGGTCGCCTTCCGGCACCGCGTACACCAGACGGCGGCAACGGGGATCTGCCGTGATCACGGCGTCGGCGACGTCCCTGAGCAGCCGGGTCATGGTCTCTCCCGCGACGGCCGGAGAGATCATGACCTCCACGTCGTGCGCGCCCGCTGGGTACGCCTCGCGCAGGCGGCCGGTCACGCACCGCGCCAACGGGGCACCGTCGATCACCGGCAACATCTCAGACCTCCTCGTCCGCCAGGCGGCGGATGACGGCCTTGTCCAGCTTGCCGGAGGCGTTCCTGGGCACATCCTGGACGATCTTCAGTTTGCGGGGCAGCTTGTAGCGGGCAAGCCGAGTGGCGGCGTACTCGCGGACGTCGTCGAGGGTGACCGTCGTCCCCTCAGCCAGGGACACCACGGCGGCGACCGTCTCGCCCCACTGCTCGTCGGGGCTGCCGACGACCGCTACGTCGACGACGCCGGGCATGGCGGCCAGGACCCGTTCGACCTCTGCCGGGTAGACGTTCTCCCCGCCGCTGATGATCATGTCTTTGAGCCGGTCGACAATGAACAGGCAGCCGTCCTCGTCCAGGTAGCCGACGTCGCCGGAGTGGAACCAGCCCTCCTCGTCGAACGCGGCCGCGGTCGCCTCGGGGTTCTCCCAGTAGCCGAGGGTGACGTTGGGGCCTCGCACCACGATCTCACCGGCTTCGCCGGGCTTGAGCGGCTGGTTGGTCATCGAGTCCACGACGCGGACCTGCGTGTAGGGCATGGGGATGCCGGCGGAGCCGAGCTTGCGCAGGGTGTGCTCGGCGGGCAGGTGGGTGGCGAACGGCGCGGTCTCGGTGAGCCCCCACGCCTGCTGCAGCAGGATGCCGTGCGAGGCGTACAGCTCGATCAGGGACGGCGGCACGGGCGCGCCCGCCACGACGATCGAGCGCAGGTGAGACAGGTCGGCGTCGAAGGCACCGGGCACGCGGCTCAGGGCGGCGAGCATGGCGGGCACGGCGAACATCGAGTTGACCCGGTACGTGACCAGGTCGTCGAGGAACCGGACCGGATCGAACGAGCGGCGCACCAGCACTGTGCCGCCGCGCACCAACGTCCGCAGCACGAAGCTGTTGAGCGCGCCGATGTGGAAGAGCGGGGCGGCGGCGTACGTCACGTCCCCTCGGCGGGTGTCGAACATGGTGTCCACGTTGACCGAGTTCCACCAGGCGTTGCCGTAGGTCAGGACCACGCCCTTGGGCAGGCCGGTGGTGCCCGAGGTGAACATCAGGATCGCCGGGTCGTCGAAGGTCTTCGCGGTCACCGACGGGAACGGCCGGGCCGCCGCGATCAGGCCGAACCACGGTTCCCAGCCCGCGACGCCGTCGGTGGCCGGCACCTCCGGGTCGTCGTCCACCAGGAGGAAGCGTGTGAGCGAGGTCGCCGCGCGCACGTGCTCCGCGCTCGCCCGATGTCCTTCCTCGCAGACGAGCGCGGCGGCACCGCTGCGCTGGAGCACGCTCTGCAGCTCCGGTTCGGCGAGCCGGAAGTTGACGGGGACGAAGACAGCGCCCAGGCGGAACGAGGCCAGCATCGTCAGCAGGAAGGACCCGCTGTTGAGTCCCAGGTAGGCGACCCGGTCGCCGTCGCGGATGCCGCCCTCGGCGAGGACCGTCGCCAGCCGCGCCGCCTTCAGGTCGAGCTGGGTGTAGGTGAGGTCGCCGCCCGCGTAGCGGACGGCGGCGGCCTCGCCGAAGTGGCGGGCGTTGCGCGCGACGGCGGCGGCGGGGTTGACGTCGACGTTGAAGCCCGAGTTCGGGGGGTGAGGGTGAGTCATCGGTCGGCTCCTCAGAGGTGGTCGCCGCCGGCGGGGCGGGCGAACCCCCGAACCCCGATGCCGCCGTCGGCCGAGATGGCGTGTCCGGTGATGGTGCCGCTCTGCTCGCGGGCGGCGAGCAGCACGTAGGGCGCGGTGAAGTCGCGGGGGTCGGTGCTGGAGTCGTGCAGCGGGATGGGCGGAGTGCCCTGCCGCTTGGCGAAGGAGGCCGCGATCGAGCGGTCGCCGAGTGTCAGCGTCTCGGGGCCGCGCAGGTCGGTGTTCATGCCGCCGCACGCGACGCCGTTCACGCGGACCTTGGGTGCCAGCTCGTAGGCGAGCTCGCGCATGAGGCCGAGGCAGGCGTGCTTGCTGGCGGTGTAGAGGGGGCCGCCGCCGTTGACGTGGAAGGACGCGTTGGACAGCGTCATGACGATGCTGCCGCGCGTCCTGACCAGCTCCGGCCAGGCGGCCTCGGCGGCCAGCAGGTAGCCCTTGACATTGATGGAGAAGACCTCGTCGAAGGCGGCGTCGATCTCCTTGCCGGACAGCCGGGTGAGCTGGCGCTGGTAGTCCCACACTCCGGCGTTGGCGACGAGGGTGTCGAGCTTGCCGAAGCGTTCGACGGTCTCGGCGACGGCGGCGTGCAGCGCGCCGGAGTCGCGGACGTCGGCGGTCACCCTGTGCACTCTGAACGGATCCCCGGCGACCTGGTCGAGCTGGGCCGGGTCGCGGCCGAGGACGGTCACAGAGGCTCCCTCGGCGAGGAAACGCTCGGCGACGGCGCGGCCGATGCCAGAGCCGCCACCGGTGATCAGCGCGGCGTAGCCGTCGAGCCAGCCGCTCATGCCAGAAATCCCGTGACGAGGTCCTCGAACTCGTGCTGCCGCTCCAGCTGAACCCAGTGGCCACACCGGCCGAAGACGTGGAGTTGCACGTCGCGGATCTGCTTGAGCATGAGCTGCGCGCCGTCGAAGGTGATCGTGCGGTCGTCGCGCCCCCACAGCAGCAGGGTCGGCGCCTTGATCTTGTGGAGGTCCCTCCACAGCGGGTCCATGCCGCCGCGCCTGGCGAAGGCGGCGTTGTAGCGGTGGTAGAAGGCGATGTGACTCTCGTCGAGCGAGGCCTCGTAGCGCGCCTTGACGACGTCCTCGCCGAACTGCTTGTGGTCGAAGACCATGGTGCGGATGAACGCGGCCATCTTCTTCTCACTGGGGCCGGTGCCGTTGTAGTAGCGGAACATCTCCTTCTGCCCCTCGGTCGGGGTGGGACCGAACGGCAGCCAGCCGCCACCGGGGGCCATGAGGACGAGCTTGGCCACCCGGTCGGGGCGTTCTTGGGCCATCGCGATCGCAGCGGCGCCGCCGAGGCTGTTGCCGAGCAGGTGGAAGGTCCCGATGCCGAGGGCGTCCAGCGCCTGGAAGAGGGCGTCCACGGTGATCTCGGTGATGGACCGCTTGTCCAGGTCCTCCTCGGTGGGGCGGTAGCTGGCGCCGAAGCCGGGCTGGTCGGGCAGGATGACGCGGAAGCGGCGGGCCAGCGCGGGCAGGTTCTGGTGGTAGTTGCTGACACCGGAGGCGCCGGGGCCGCCGCCGTGCAGCATCACCAGCACGGGGCCCTCGCCGGTCTCGGCGACGGCGATGTCGCCGAGCGTGGTGGTCACTACGTGCTGTTTCACGGAAGGTCCTCAGAAGAAGGTCGAGATGTTCTTGGCAAGCAGAATGTTCTGGTCGAGCAGGATGGTGCGGCGGGCGACCTGGAAGCCGCCGTTGACGCGGCGCAGGAGGTCGGTACGGCTGCCGGCGAAGACGTTCTCCTCGCGTTCCAGGCGGTTGCGGTAGACCAGGAACGCACTTCGTACCAGCAGGTCGTCTTCCGTGAAGCCGGGGTGCTCGGCCGGGTCGACGTGGCTGACCATCACGTTGCTGATCAGGTGGCGGGTGCGCGAGGGCGGGTCCTCGGCCCAGGCCATGCCGGAGTCGAAGCGGCGGATGCGCCAGGCCAGGCTCTCCTTGCTCTCGTCGTAGAGGGCGGCCTCGCCCCGGGCGGCGACCGACAGGGCCTGCTGGCGGCGCAGCCGGTTGGTGCGGGTGGGCATCCAGTAGTCGAGGTCGTCGGCGAGCAGATCGAGCCAGTCGGCGTAGCGGCCGGCGTCGAGGAGGTCGGCCTCCTCGTAGTAGAACTGCTCGACCTCGAAGTGGGTGTCGCGGTCCGCGCGCATGCTCACGGAGGTCATTGGATTCCTTCTCAGGGTGGAGTGGAACGGGCTGAGCCGCAGGACGGCACGTCAGCCGCGCAGCAACGAGCGCAGGCTCACGGACGGGTCTGACAGGCGTGCCGGGTCGACCGGGATCCGGCGGTCGATCATGCGCCGGGCGGCCCGTACGGCATTGGAGTCGTCCACGGCGGCGGCGGCCACGACCAGCCCGTCGCACAGGCCGAACACCGAGAACGCGGGATCGTCGAAGGATCCGCGGACCACCGTCCGGCCGGCCGCCGCCATGTGGCCGACGGCCTCGACGTGGTGGCCGTGCCGGTCAGTCCAGAACCAGGGGGCGGTGGGCATGGGAGGTGGCGCGCCGAGAATGGTGGCCGCCGCCCGTGCGCCGTCGTGCTGGGCGGCCTCCCAGTGCCCGTCGCGGCTTCGGGCAGAGTCGCCGACGGCGAGGATCGCCGGGTTCGAGGTGACCTGTCCGCCGTCCACGACGATGCCGCGATCGACCTTCAGCCCGGCCGCCTCGGCCAGCGCGGTCTCCGGCACCATGCCGACACCGAGCACCACGGCGTCGAACACGCGGCGTACACCGGCGAGCGCTGTCTCGGCTCCGTCGAGCGACTCCACTCCGGCCTGGACGGTGCTGATGCCGCGGGTCGTGTGCTGTCGGTGGAGCCAGGCGGCCAGCTCGACGCCGACCGCGGCGGCCAGCGGCGTGGCCACCGGATCCGTGAGCACGACCTCGCAGCCGAGATCGACGGCATTCGACGCCACCTCTGCGCCGATCAGGCCCCCGCCGACCACCAGCACACGGGCGCCCGGTCTCAGAGCGGCGCGCAGCCGGTCGGCGTCCTCTGCCGTGCGGAGCACATGCGCGCGCTCGCAGCCCGGGATGGGCGGGCGTGCCGCTCCCCCGCCGGTGGCCAAAACCACCCGGTCGGCGGGCAGCAGGGTGCCGTCCTGCAGCTCGACGCCCCCTGAGCGCAACGCGGTCACGCGGACCCGGTTGAGCAGCCGGATCGACTGCTTGTCGTACCACTGCGGCGGTCGCAGGGCGATCTGCTCGAGGTCCTTGGCCCCGGTCAGGTAGTCCTTCGACAGCGGCGGCCGGTCGTAGGGGAACTCGCCCGCGTCGACCAGCGTGAGGTCGCCGTCGAAGCCGCCCGCGCGCAGGGCCGCGGCCGTGCTGACGCCCGCGATCCCGCCGCCGACGATCACGACTCTCATGGCGCCTGGTTCGGGAAGAGGTAGACCTCGCCGTCGCGTACCTCGACCCGGTGCGGGCAGGTGTCGCGAGTGGCGGGCAGGCCCTGCACCTCGCCGTTCTTCAGGCAGAACCTGCTGGCGTGCAGCGGGCACTCGACGTAGCCGTCCTCGACCCAGCCGTCGGCCAGAGAGGCGTCCTCGTGGGTGCAGGTATCGTCCAGCGCCCACACGCTGCCGTCGGTGTCGCGCAGCAGCGCCACGTTGTCGTCTGTGCCGGTGATCGCCTTGTCGATGGCGATGCCCTCGCCCTCGGGAATGTCATCCAGCGCGGCGACGCGGATTCCCTCGCTCACTTGTCGTCCTCCTCGTGCCAGGCAGGGGTGGTCATGAGTTCGCGCCAGCGCGCGTAGAAGGCCCGGCCGGCGGCGTCGCTGTACAGCTCGCTCGTGGTGCCAGGGTGGCGGCCGTCGTCGCGTTCGGAGCCGAGGCCCATCTGGTAGTTGAGCGGCACGCTGTTGGTGACGAAGCCGTGCGAGACGGCCTGCACCTCGCTCCAGTTCTCGCCGTCGTCCTGCTCGAAGATGCCGCTCGGGCCGAACGTGCGCAGGTTGTAGAGCCGCTGGGCCTCGCGTACCTCGGGCGGCATGGACTTGTCGACGATCGTCCAGGCCCACACCTCCATCCGGTCCGGGCCCTTGGGGTGCCAGATCCGGATGGATCCGTTGACCGGCAGGTAGGAGAAGTTCGGGAAGACGGTGGCGTGCCCGTTGGTGAGCGGGCCTTCAACGCGGGCGTCGCCGAGACGTTCGCGCAGCGCCGCGTAGTCCGTCCACTGGTGGACGGTTCCGGCGTCGAAACGGTTCTTGGGGTGCACGGGGAATCCGGCGCCGTGGCCGTTGGGGCCGGCGTACTGACGGCCGGTACGGTGCACGATCTCGTCCTTGGGGCCCTTGCCGGTGGGCGAGAGCACCATGAGTGCCGAGGCGTGGCTCATGTTGACGTGGTACCAGTCGGTGGCGAACTGCTCGGCGGCCAGCTTCCAGTTGCCTTCCAGCACCCACTTGTGCACGCCGCCCACCACGACCGTGCCCTGGTCGTCGTGGTCGAGCATCGCGTCCATGTACCAGGCCATGTCGCCCAGCGACTCGCGCAGCGGCACCGGGTCCGGGTTCCAGGTGCCGAAGATCAGGCCGCGGTAGCTGTCGACGTGGGGCACTTCGACCAGGCCCCACTCCCCCGTGTCGAACGACTCCGGGTAGCCCGCCTTGTTCGGGACGCTGACGAGCTTGCCTTCCAGGTCGTAGGACCAGCCGTGGTAGGTGCAGGTGAAGTTGCGGGTGGCGCCGTAGTCGGCGCGGCAGACGCGGGCGCCGCGGTGCCGGCAGGAGTTCAGGTACGCGCGCACCCGGCGGTTGCGGTCCAGGGTGACGATGACCGGATCCTCGCCCATGTACGTGGTGAAGAAGTCGCCGGGCTTGTGGAACTGGTCGGCGTGCGCCAGGAACAGCCAGCTCGGCGCGAACACGCGGCGCAGTTCCTGTCGGTAGATCTGCTGGTCGGTGAAGACGGCGCGATCCACCAGCCCGCCCTCGCTGTCGACGAGGCCGGAGACGTCGATGGCCGGCGCCAGCTCGGCCGGGCGCCGCAAGGCCCCACGCGGGGGTTCGATGGTCATGTGCCCAGGTAACAGCCGCGGACACGCCGGCTTCCAACGGTCGTTCCGTACGACGGCACACGAGCTGTCGGAGCTCGGCGTTCATCGGTCAGCGTTGCTGCATGCTTGCCGCCACCGCCGTCTCTCAGAGCGCGACCGACCCGCTGTCCGGTCTCGTCCTGGGCGACGTCCCCAAGCCCGAGCGCCGGCCCGGCTGGTCGACCGTCCGGGTCGTCTCCTCTTCCTTGAACATGCACGACCTGTGGACGCTGCGTGGCGTCGGTCACCCGCCCGAGAGGCTTCCGATCATCCTCGGCTGCGACGCCGCAGGCTACGACGAGGACGGCAACGAGGTCATCGTGCACCCCGTCATCGCCGACCCCGACGCCGGGCGGGGCGACGAGACCCTCGACCCGAACCGGGCCCTGCTGTCCGAGCAGCACGACGGCGCCTTCGCCGAGTATCTGACCGTCCCGACCCGCAACCTGATCCCCAAACCGCCGTGGTTGTCCTTCGACGAGGCCGCGTGCCTGCCGGTCGCCTGGACGACCGCGTACCGGATGTTGTTCACCCGGGCGCGGATCAAAGCCGGGGACCGGGTGCTCGTGCAGGGCGCGGGCGGCGGCGTCGCCTCGGCCGCGATCAAGCTGGCGCTGGCCGCGGGCGCCGTGGTGTACGCCACCAGCCGCAGCGAGGACAAGCGCGCCCAGGCACTCTCCTGGGGCGCGCGGGCCGCCGTGGCGCCCGGTGAGCGGCTGCCCGAACGCGTGGACGTCGTCATCGAGACCGTCGGCGAGGCCACCTGGTCGCACTCCCTGAAGTCGCTGCGCCCCGGTGGCACCGTCGTCATCGCCGGCGCGACCAGTGGCACCAACCCGCCCGCCGACCTCGGCCGGGTCTTCTACCTGCAGCAGCGCATCCTCGGCTCCACCGGCTGCACCCGCGGCGAACTGGTCGCGCTGCTCAACATGATGGACGCCACGGGCCTGCGCCCAGTGATCGACCGCACGCTCCCGCTGGACGAGATCCACAAGGGCTTCCAGCTCATGATCGACGGGCGGGTCACCGGCAAGCTCGTCATTAAGGAGATCACCTCATGATCGCCGCTGCCGTCGGCCTGTCCCATTCCCCACTCATCGGCAAGAACGACCCCGCGCCCGGCGTCATCGCGGCCGTGGACGCCGCCATGCACGAGGTCCGCGCGTTCGTCAGCGCCTTCCACCCCGACCTGGTCGTGCTCTACGCACCTGACCACTACAACGGCTTCTTCTACAAGGAGATGCCGCCGTTCTGCCTCGCGACGGAGGCCAACGCGGTCGGCGACTTCGGCTCGGCCGCCGGGCCACTGTCGGTGGACACCGATGCCGCCCGCGCCATCGCCCTCGGCGTTCTGGAACGGGGCGTCGATCTGACGATCTCGGCGCGGATGACCGTGGACCACGGGTTCGTGCAGCCGCTGGAGGTGCTGTTCGGCGGCATCGACCGGGTCCCCGTCGTGCCGGTCTTCGTCAACGGGGTCGCCACGCCGCTCGGCCCGATCAGCCGGATCCGCGCGCTCGGCACCGCGATCGGTGAGGCCGCCGCTGAACTGGACCGGCGGGTGCTATTCGTGGGCTCAGGCGGGCTCTCCCACGATCCCCCCGTACCGGTGCTGGACGGCGCCCCACCCCGCGTGGCCGACGCCCTCATCGAGGGCCGCCCGCCCACGCCGGAGCAGCGGGCGCGGGGAGAGCAACGGGTGGTGCAGGCCGGCCGCGACTACGCCGCCGGCTCGACCGCGATGATCCCCATCAACCCGACCTGGGACAACCTGGTCCTGGACACCCTCGCCGGCGGCCGGCTGGACGACGTGGACAGTTGGAGCGTGGAGTGGATGGGCGCCGAGGGCGGCGGCTCCGCACACGAGGTGCGTACCTGGATCGCCGCGTTCGCCTCGCTCGCCACCATCGGCGAGTACCGGATGACCTCCCGCTTCTACCAGGCCATCCCCGAGTGGATCGCGGGCTTCGCGGCCGCCACGGCGGCCGCCACTTCATTGCCGGAGGCCGCGCGATGACCGCCATCGACCAGGCCGTGGACCGTCTGGCGGACGCGGCTGTCACCGGCCAACCGTGCCGGCCGGTCCGCGATCTCGTCACAGACGTCGCCGACGCCTACGAAGTGCAGCGCCGCCTCAACGCCCGCCGCACTGCCCCCGTGACCGGCCGGAAGATCGGCCTCACCTCCTCCGCCGTACAGCAACAGCTCGGCGTGGACCAGCCCGACTTCGGGGTGCTCTTCGCCGACATGGAGGTGACGCGCACCGCCCCCATCGGGCGGCTCCTGCAGCCCAAGGTCGAGGCCGAGATCGCCTTCGTTCTCGCCGCCGACCTGGCCGGTGACCTCGATCCGGCCACGGTGCGCGCAGCGGTGCTGTACGCGGTGCCCGCCCTGGAGATCGTGGACAGCCGCATCGCCGGCTGGGACATCACGATCAACGACACCGTCGCCGACAACGCCTCCAGCGGCCTGTACGTCCTCGGGTCGCAGCGGCTGCCGCTGACCGCGTTCGAGCCGGTCGAAACCACTATGCGGATGTACGCAGGCGACGCGCTAGTCTCCCAGGGCACCGGCGCCGCCTGCCTCGGCGACCCGCTCAACGCACTGCTGTGGCTGGCCCGCACCGCCCGCGACTTCGACGATCCACTACGCGCGGGCCAGGTGATCCTGTCCGGCGCCTTGGGACCAATGGCCCCCATCTCCCCCGGTGTCACCGTAAGGGCAGAAATTTCTGGACTCGGCACGGTGTCTGTGACCTTCGAGGACGATCCTTCATGAACAACACCAAAGTGGCTGTGATCGGCTCCGGAAACATCGGCACCGATCTAATGATCAAGGTGCTCCGGCTCTCCGCCGCCCTGGAGATGGGCGCCATGGTCGGCATCGACCCGTCCTCGGATGGCCTCGCCCGCGCCCGCCGTCTCAAGGTGCCCACCACCCACGAGGGTGTGGACGGCCTGATCGCCATGGACGGCTTCGCCGACATCGACATCGTCTTCGACGCCACCTCTGCCAAGGCCCACATCGCCAACGCCGCCAAACTGGAGCCCTACGGCAAGACCCTCATCGACCTCACTCCCGCCGCCATCGGCCCGTTCGTCGTCCCGCCGGTCAACCTCGATGCCCACCTCGGCGCTGACAATCTCAACATGGTCACCTGCGGCGGCCAGGCCACCATCCCCGTCGTGCACGCCGTCTCCCGCGTCACCCCTGTCACGTACGCCGAAATCGTCGCCTCCATCGCCTCGAAGTCGGCCGGGCCCGGTACCCGCGCCAACATCGACGAGTTCACCGAGACCACCTCCGCCGCCATCGAGAGTGTCGGTGGCGCCGCCCGTGGCAAGGCGATCATCATCCTCAACCCCGCCGACCCGCCACTCATCATGCGCGACACTGTCTTCTGCCTGACCGGCGACGCCGACCACGACGCCATCAGGGCCTCGGTTGAGGAGATGGTCGCCGAGGTCGCCAAGTACGTCCCCGGCTACCGCCTCAAGCAGGAGGTGCAGTTCACCCCCATCGACGAGCCGGTCACCACGCTCACCCTCGAGCCGGTCACCACCCGCGTGTCAGTGTTCCTGGAGGTGGAGGGCGCCGCCCACTACCTGCCCGCCTACGCCGGCAACCTCGACATCATGACCTCGGCCGCGCTGCGCGTCGCCGAGCGCATCGCAGGAGCGCACGCGTGAACCTCTACATCCAGGACGTCACCCTGCGGGATGGCATGCACGCCGTACGCCACCGCGTCTCCCCCGCTGACGTCGGCCGCATCGTCACCGCCCTCGACACCGCCGGCGTGGACGCCATCGAGGTCGCCCACGGTGACGGCCTGGCCGGCGCGTCGGTCACCTATGGCCCCGGCAGCCACACCGACTGGGAATGGATCGAGGCCGCCGCAGCCAACATCAAACACGCCAAACTCACCACTCTCCTGCTCCCCGGGATCGGCACCATCGCCGAGCTCAAGCACGCCTACTCCATGGGCATCCGCTCCATCCGCATCGCCACCCACTGCACCGAGGCCGACGTCGCCGCCCAGCACATCGCCACCGCCCGCGAGATCGGCATGGACGTGGCCGGCTTCCTCATGCTCAGCCACATGGCGCCCCCAGCCGAGCTCGCGCGCCAGGCCAAACTCATGGAGTCCTACGGCGCCCACTGCGTCTACGTCACCGACTCCGGCGGCCGCCTCACCATGGAGGGTGTGCGCGACCGCGTCCGCGCCTATCGCGACGCTCTCGACCCCGGCACCCAACTCGGCATCCACGCCCACCAGAACCTCTCCCTCGCCGTGGCCAACTCCGTCGTCGCCGTCGAAGAAGGCGTCACCCGCGTGGACGCCTCCCTGGCCGGGCACGGCGCAGGGGCGGGCAACTGCCCCATCGAGCCGTTCATCGCCGTGGCCAACCTCAACGAGTGGAAGCACGGCTGCGACCTGTTCGCCCTGCAGGACGCCGCCGACGACATCGTCCGCCCGCTCCAGGACCGCCCGGTCCAGGTTGACCGCGAAACGCTCACCCTCGGCTACGCCGGCGCCTACTCCAGCTTCCTGCGCCACGCCGAAGCGGCCTCCCGCCAGTACGGCATCGACGTGCGCACCATCCTGCTGGAAGTGGGCAGGCGCCGCCTTGTCGGCGGCCAGGAGGACATGATCGTCGACATCGCCCTCGACCTGCTCGGCAAGTGAGGTTTGATTCCTCAACACCTCCGGCGACCACCCCACGGGCGGTCGTCCTCGGATGGTGTCGGTATCGGCGAGGCGGAACCTGCCCAGCCGTACGGAGGCACCCCATGCCGACCGGGCGATGGGGCACTGGGTGGCGACCTTGTCCCGGCACCAGGAGCCCACGGTCCGGTGGCCGATGAGGGCTCAGCGGCGGAGGACGCGGCAGGCGAGCTGGAGGGCCAGGTGCGTGGCGGCGTCGTCCAGGTCGAAGCCCACCGACGCACGACGTAGGCCGGGGCGCGCAGGGCGCCTGGCCGTCCGGCAGGTACGACAGCGGGTTCGCCGTGGTCTCCGCGATCCGGCCCGCCTCGGGGCAGAGGGCCGCGTTGCGGATGGCGCCCTGCTCCCGTTCGCGCAGCCCCGGCGTCCCGAACTCGTACGACAGCGTGATCCGCGCGCAGCTCCTCGAGGGGCGAGCCGAGTACTGGCCGCACCATAGGCGGTGCCCATTGCGACGGACCGGTGCATGCCGCAGGGCGGGCCAACGATCTGTGCGGCCCGCCCTGCGGCTCGACTCAAGGGCGTAATAACGGTCCTGGGGGCACCGCCGCGGGCGCGTACATCAAGTACGCCCTGATCTGCCGCACGGTGACCTCCCGGGTGCAGGTACATGTAAGGGATTTGTGCCTTTTTGCGCCCCCAGTCCACCGCCAGAAATCGTCAAGTTCTGGCCAAAAATTCACTCCCGCCGCAGCTCGTGCGCCAGCTCCTCCAGCTCCGCCCCGCCCGCCATGAGGGAGGTCAGCTCCTGCGGGGTGATGTCGGCCCTGCCGTACTCGCCCAGGCTGGCGCCCCGGTTGAGCAGCAGGAACCGGTCCCCCACCGGGTAGGCGTGGTGGGGGTTGTGGGTGATGAACACGACGCCGAGCCCGCGGTCGCGGGCCCTGGCGATGTAGCGCAGCACGACGCCGGCCTGTTTGACGCCGAGCGCGGAGGTGGGCTCGTCGAGGATGAGGACGCGGGCGCCGAAGTGGACGGCCCTGGCGATGGCCACCGACTGCCGCTCGCCGCCGGACAGCGTGCCGACCGGCTGGTCCACATCGCGGATGTCGATGCCCATGGCCCGCAGCTCCTCGCGCGCCACGCGCCGCGCCTGGGCCACGTCGAAGGCGAGGCCCTTCCGGGGTTCGGAGCCGAGGAAGAAGTTACGCCAGACCGACATGAGCGGGATCATCGCCAGGTCCTGGTAGACCGTGGCGATGCCGCGGTCGAGCGCGTCGCGCGGACTGGCGAAGCGCACCTCCTGCCCGTCCACCAGGAACGTGCCCGCGTCGTGCCGGTGCACCCCGGCGAGGATCTTGATGAGCGTGGACTTGCCCGCACCGTTGTCGCCGAGCACGCAGGTGACCTCGCCGGCGCGCACGCCCATCGACACCTCGCGCAGCGCCAGCACCGAGCCGAACGTCTTGCCGATGCCCCTGGTCTCGAGTATCAATGCTTCACCTCCTCGGCGTACCGCCTGACCAGGCGGTTGGCCAGCGTCGCCAGCAGCAGCATCGCGCCCAGGAAGAACTTGAACCAGTCGGCGTTCCAGCCCAGGAAGACGATGCCCTTGTCGGCCATGCCGAAGATGACCGCGCCGATGGCCGCCCCGACGGCGGAGCCGTACCCGCCGGTGAGCAGGCAGCCGCCGATGACGGCGGCGATGATGTAGATGAACTCCTGCCCGATACCGATGTTGGCCTGGACGGACGTGTAGCGCAGCGCCAGGATCGAGCCGACCAGCCAGGCGGCGAACGCCGTGGTCATGAAGAGCGCGATCTTCGTACGGGCGGCGGGCACGCCGACCGCGCGGGCGGCCTGCTCGTTGCCGCCCACCGCGAAGATCCAGTTGCCGGCCTTGGAGCGCATGAGCACCCAGGTGGCCACGGCGGTCGCCAGGACCCACCACAGGATCGCCACCCGGAACGAGGTGCCGCCGATCTCGACGGTCCCCGCGAAGACCGCGTTCGCGCCCTCGAACCCGGCGGCCCGGCGCAGGCCGCTGACCTGCACGGTCCCGGTGATCGCCTTGGTGACGCCGAGGTTGACTCCTTGGAGCATGAGGAACGTGCCCAGCGTGACGATGAAGCTGGGCAGCCTGGTCCTGGTGACGACCAGGCCGTTGGCGAACCCGATGCCCAGCGCCACCACCAGCCCGACCAGCATGGCCGTCCACACGTCGAACCCGAAGCGGGTGGCCAGCGTGACGAGGATCAGCCCGCTCGTGCCGGTCAGCACGCCCGCCGACAGGTCGAACTCGCCGCCGATCATCAGCAGCGCGACCGCGACCGCCATGATGCCGAGCGTGGCGGCCGGGTCGAGCCAGTTCGCGATGCCGGCCGGCGACCGGAACACCGGCGACTGGGAGGCGAAGAACACGAACACCACGACCAGGCCGACCACCGCGCCCAGCTCGGGCCTGATCAGCAGGCGGCGGGCCAGGCCGACGTCGGTGACCCGCTCGTCGGCCGCGATCGTCATCGCGTGCCCGCCTCGGCCAGCTTGGCCACCTGGTCGGCGTTGTCCTTGGTCACGAAGCCCGGGCCGGTGTTGACGGGCAGCCCGCCGCCGACGGCGTTGAGGTTGTTCTTGTACAGGTTGAGGAACGTGATCGGCAGGTAACCCTGCAGGTACTGCTGCTGGTCCACGGCGAACAGGATGTCCCCGTCCTTGATCGCGGACACCACGTCGGCCGACAGGTCGAACGTGGCCAGCTTCACCTGCGACCCCGCGTCCTTGATCGCGTCCCTGGCGGCGACCGCGACGGCCGGGTTGAGCGCGAGCACGCCGTTGACCTGCTTGTCCGACTGGAGCTTGGCGGTGACCTTGGAGGTGACGTCGGCCAGGTTGCTCACATCCACCTGCAGCCGCTCGACCGTGCCGCCCAGCGTCTGCTCGGCGCCCTTGCAGCGCTGGTCGAGGCCGACGTTGCCGGCCTCGTGGATGACGCACAGCAGCTTGGTGACGCCGGCGGCCTTGAGCTGCTCGCCCGCGCCGCGCCCGGCCACCTCCTCCGACTGGCCCACGTGGGTGATGGCGCCGAACGCCTTGGACGAGTCGGCGCCCGAGTTGATGGTGATGACCGGGATCTTGGCCGTGACGGCCTTGCCGATGGCCTCCTTCAGCGCGTCGGGGTTGGCCATGGAGACCACGATGCCGTCCACCTTCTCCGAGACGGCCTGGTCGATGAGCTGCGACTGTTTGGCGGGGTCGCCGTCGCCCTGGTAGGTGACCTTCACGCCGTACTGCTTGCCCGCGGCCTCGGCGCCGTTCTTGACCACGTCCCAGAAGGAGTCGCCCGGCGAGGCGTGGGTGATGACGGCGTAGGTGGCGCTCGCGGGGGCCTCCTGTCCTTGGAGCGCGGCGGCGGAGCTCGCCGGGGCGCTCTGCGCGCTCTGCCCTCCCGAGGAGGAGCAGCCGGCGACGGTGAGCGCGCCCAGCAGGGCCAGCACGATCGGGGTACGTCTCATAGGACACCTCCAAGACCAACGGGCTCGCCCCGGTTGTACCCCAATATCATCTCTATGTATAGACATGCTGACTATCCCCCATAGAACGGAACCATACGTTCCGATATGATGGGGATATGACGAGCGCACCCATGAGTGGCCGCAAGGCGCAGGCGGCCCGCAACGACGAGTTGATCCTGCAGGCGGCGCGGGCGGTCTTCACCGCCGATCCCGGCGCGCCCATCGCCGCCGTGGCCGAGAAGGCGGGCGTCGGGATCAGCGCACTCTACCGCCGCTACCCCAGCAAGGAGGCACTGCTGCAGAAGCTGTGCGGCGACGGACTCAAGCTCTACATCGAGGTCGCAGAGCGGGCTCTGGCCGACGACGGCGACCCCTGGGAGGCGTTCGCCGGCTACATGCGCGGCATCGTCGACGCCGACACCAATTCACTGACGATCAAGCTGGCGGGCACGTTCACGCCGACCGAGGAGCTGGGCCGCGACGCGGTCAGGGCCTCGGAGCTGGCCACCGAGGTCCACCGCCGTGCCGTGGCGGCCGGCGTGCTGCGGCCGGACGTGACGGTGGCGGACATCGCGCTGCTGTTCGAGCAGATGGCCTCGATCAAGCTCGGCGGCGAGGAGCGCACCTCCCAGCTGCGCCACCGTTACCTGGCCCTGGTGATGGACTCGCTGCGGATCCCACCGGTCCACCGGGACCTGCCGGGGCCTGCTCCGGTGGACGAGGAGCTGTCGGTCCGCTGGTACCCGTCCTAGTCCTCGCCGGCCTTCCAGCAGCCCGGTCGCCTGGGTTGTTGCACACGAACACCGTCCCCGCCCGATTGGCGGGGTCGCGGTGACCGCACTGGTCCCCACGCCTGCCCGGCGATCATCCTCGCGCCGACTTGGTCTTTTCATGAGATACCGCTGAACCGGTCGCTCGCACGCCCGGGCGGTTCGGCGCTTGGGGGCGGATCGGCCAGCCGGTGGGCCAGGGCGAGCGTGCGGCGGGCCCTGGCCACGATGGGGGCGTCCACGAAGCGTCCGTCGGGCAGGGCGACCGCGCCGGCGCCCGACCGCTCGGCCTGTTCGGCCGCCTCGACGATCTCGGCCGCCCTGGCCGCCTCCTCCTCGGAGGGGCGGAACGCGCGCCTGATCACGGGGATCTGGCGAGGATGGATCGCGGTCCTGCCGAACAGGCCGAGCGCGCGGCCCGCCAGGCAGGAGGCGAGCAGCCCGGCCTCGTCCTTGACGTTCGGGAAGACGGACATGGGCAGCGGCGGCAGTCCCGCCGCGGCGGCGGCGAGGACCACCTGGAGTCTGAGGTGGTCCATGGCCCGCTCGTCGGTGACGGCCAGCTCGGCGGCGAGGTCCTGCTCGCCGAGCGCGACGCCGGCCACCTTGGGGTGCGCCGCGATCTCCCGGGCCGCGAGGATCCCGGCCGCCGACTCCAGCAGCGCGTACGCGGGGGCGCCGGTGACCGCGTCGAGCACGGCGGCCGACTCCACCTTGGGCAGCCGCACGCCGTCGGCGAGGTCCCCGACGGCCTCGAGGTCGGCCCGCCCGCGCTCGGAGCCCAGGTCGTTGACGCGTACGTGCACGGCGACGCGGGCGTCCGGGCGGGCGCGCAGGTAGGCGACGGCGTTGGCGCGGGCCTCGTCCTTGCGGGCGGGCGCGACCGCGTCCTCCAGGTCGATGATGACCACGTCCGCCCCCGAGCCGACGGCCTTGTCGAACCGCTCGGGCCGGTCACCGGGCACGTACAGCCAGGTCACGGGGGTGTTCACGCGATCACCCCGGCCTCGCGCAGGGCGGCGATCCGCTCGTCCGGGTAGTCGAGCTCGCCGAGCACCTCGTCGGTGTCGCGCCCGAGCCGCCGCCCCGGCCAGCGGATCTCCCCGGGCGTGTCCGACAGGCGGAAGAAGACGTTCTGCATGGTGAGCGGGCCGAGCTCCTCGTCGGGCACCTCCTGGAACGTCCCGAGCGCCGCGTACTGCGGGTCCTCGGCGATGTCACTGACGTCGTAGATGGGTGCGACGGCGGCCTGCACCTCCTCGAAACGGGCGATGACCTCCTCGGCGTCCCGCTCGGCGATCCAGGAGGCGACCGCCTCGTCCAGCTCGTCCACGTGCTGCACGCGCCCGTGCCCGCTGGCGAACCACGGCTGCGCGACCAGGTCGGGCCGCCCCACCAGGGTGACCACCCGCTCGGCGATGGGCTGGGCGCTGGTGGAGACGGCCAGCCACCGCCCGTCGCGGGTCCGGTACGTGTTGCGCGGCGCGTTGCTGCTGGACCGGTTGCCGGTCCGCCGCGGCACCACCCCGAGCGCCTTGTACGCGGTCATCTGCGGCCCGAGCAGGCCCATGATGGGCTCGATGATCGCCAGGTCGATGACCTGCCCGCGGCCGGTCCGCTCACGGGCGCGCAGGGCCACCATGATCGCGTACGACATGGCGAGACCCGCGATGCCGTCGGCCAGGGCCAGCGGCGGCAGCGTGGGCGGCCCGTCGGGTTCCCCGGTCATGGCCGCGAACCCGCTCATGGCCTCGGCCAGCGTCCCGAACCCCGGCTGCTTGGCCATCGGCCCGAACTGCCCGAACCCGGTCATCCTCGCCACGATCAGCCGCGGATTGACCTTGAGGAGGTCTTCCGGGGCGAGGTTCCACCGCTCCAGGGTGCCGGGGCGGAAGTTCTCGATCAGCACGTCGGACCGCTCGGCCAGGCGGCGCAGGATCTCCTGCCCTTCGGCCTGCGACAGGTCCACGGCCGCGGTGCGCTTGTTGCGCGAGAGCGTCTTCCACCACAGCCCCACCCCGTTCAGGGAGGCGCCGTGCCCGCGCGAGGGGTCGCCGCGCCGGGGGTGCTCGATTTTGATCACGTCGGCGCCGAAGTCGCCCAGCATCATCGCGGCGGAGGGACCGGCGAACAGCGTCGCCGCGTCGATGACCCGCAGGTCGGCGAGGCTCGTCATGGGTATGTAACTTATAAGAAATATGTCATAGGTCAACCAGCTGACCGATCTGCGAGACACTTATGGGCATGTCTCCCACGGAGCCGCGGCCGCCCATGAGCAAGGCCGATTACGTCTACAGCGTGCTGCTCGACGAGATCCGTACCGGGCGGATCCCGGGCGGCACGGCGCTGCGGGCCGGGGAGGTGGCCCGCCGGCTGGGTGTCTCGGTCACGCCCGTGCGCGAGGCGCTGCGCAGGCTGGAGAAGGACCGGCTGATCAGCTACGAGGCGCATCACGGCGCGACCGTCGTGGACCTCGGCGACGAGGCCCTGGCCGAGTACTACGGCCTGCGCGCGGTGGTCGAGGGTCTGGGGGCGCGCCTGGCGGCGGAGAAGATCACCCCCGAGGAGCTGGCCGGGCTGCGCGAGCTGCACGCCGCGATGGCCGACGACGCCGCGCACGGCCGGCACGACCGGCTGGGGGATCAGAGCAGGCGCTTCCACCTGCGCATCGTGGACATCGGCGGCCCCGCCTTCCTGGGCGAGCACGCCAGGTCGGTGCGCAACAGCTTCCCCGTGCCCGCCGAGGCGTCGCTGTGGCTGGACGACACCCAGGTCAAGGCGCAGCTCGAGGCGCACGAAGGCATCCTGGCCGCCCTGGAGTCCGGCGACGCCGAGACCGCCGAACGCATCATGATCGATCACGTGCGCCGGGCCGGGGACTTCCGCAAGCAGCACTGACTCCCGGGCGCGGGGCCGCTTCCTCCTAAGATGGGCAGCATGTCCCTTCCCCACCGGAGCCTCGCCGACGGCCGCCGCCATAGGAGCGCCGCCGCCATCTCGTCCACCCCCGGAGGCCGGCCGTGACCGTGGCCCTGCCGGGCATCAAGGGCGTGCTGTTCGACCTGGACGACACGCTGCTCGACCACCGGGGCGCCGCCGACGCCGCGATCGTCGCCTGGGTGTCGGCGCACTCGCCCGGCCACCCGCGCCTGGACGAGGTGGCCGTGCTCTGGGCCGGGCTGGAGGGGCCGTACCTGGCGATGTGGCACGCGGGCACGTGCTCGCTGCAGGAGCAGCGGCGGCTCCGCCTGCGCGCGCTCTGCCAGGAGCTGGCCGTGCCGGCGCCCGTCGATCTGGACGCGGCCTACGCGGACTTCTCCGAACGCTACCGGCAGAACTGGACGGCCCACCGCGACGTGACGCAGGCGCTGGCGGAGCTGGACGGGCTCACCCTCGGGGTGCTGACGAACGGGACGCAGCGGCTGCAGGAGGCGAAGGTCCACGCGATCGGGCTGGCCGGGCTGGTCGGGCCGGTACTGACGGGCGAGGTGCTGGGCGGCCACTTCAAGCCGTCGCCCGCCGCGTACACGGGCGCGGCGGCGGCGCTCGGGCTGGCGCCGGAAGAGGTGCTGCTGGTGGGCGACGACGTGGACAAGGACGTGACGGGGCCGGCGCCGACCGGGATGCGGTCGGTCTGGCTCGACCGGCTCGGTGCCGAGCCCGCGCCCGCCGGCTTCCCCCGCATCACCACGCTGGCCGAGCTGGCCCCGCTCATCCGCTGACCCTGTGGCCCAGGCAGGCGCCACCTCACCCCAGCGGCCACCTCATCTGGGCGCCACCTCGGCCAGCACCGAGCCGTCCAGGTCGAACCCGCCCACATGGGCCAGATAGTCGCCCTGGACCAGCGGATCGCCGAGGTAAACGCCGCCGGCCTGGCGCACCAGCAGCGCACCCGCCGCCACGTCCCAGGGATGGGCCCGGGTGCCGTACGCGGCGTCCGACCAGCCGGCGGCCACGTGCGCGAGCGTGAGCGCGGCGCTGCCCGGCCGGCGCACGGCGGAGAACGACGCCAGGAACCGCCCGTAGCGCCGCAGCGCCACCTCCGCGTCCACCTCCATGTCGCGGGGCGTCGGGTAGCTCGTCAGCAGCATCGCCTCCCGGTCGCTCGAGGCTCCCCCGCTGCGCAGCGGCGTGCCGTTGCACCAGGCGCCCTCCGTGGTGGCGCTGAACTCGTCCTCGCGTACGGGGTCGTACACCACACCGGCCACCAGTTCGCCGCGCACGGCGGCGGCGATGGACACGCAGAAGAACGGCAGCCCGGTGGCGAAGTTCGCGGTGCCGTCAATGGGGTCGACGTACCAGACGAGGTCTCCTGAGCCGGTGGAGCCGCCCTCCTCGCCGACGATCGCGCTCTCGGGCAGGCGGGCGGTGATGACCGCGCGGATGGTCTCCTCCGCGGCCCGGTCGTGCTCGGTCACGGGGTCGTGGAAGTCGCTCTTGGTGGCCACGTCGGGCCGGGATCTGAACGCCTTGCGCAGCCGCGGGCCGACGGCTCTGGCCGCCTCGGTGGCGATGTCGAGCAGGTGTGTCGCGTCCATGTCTTCTCCAGCACGGGGTTCAGCAGGTCGTGAAGTCATCACGACCCACTATGCCCACTCCGCACCCACGCACCGGCCGCCACCCGTCCCGGGCTCAGCGGTGCAGTGCGGTCTCCTGCTCCAGGTGCGACAGCTTCTCGGGATTGCGTACGGCGTAGAGCCCGGTGATGAGGCCGTCCTCGATGCGCATCGCCAGCACGCCGTCGATCTCGCCGTCGATCCGGACGATCAGCGCCGGGTAGCCGTTGACCTGTGCCGGCAGCAGCGACGCCACCTTGGCGATCCTGCCCATCACCTGGACCACCTGGTCGGCTCCCACGACGGGCTCCAGCGCGGCCCGCTTGATCCCGCCGCCGTCGGCCAGCAGCACGACTTCCGGCGCGAGGACGTCGAGCAGGCGCTGCAGGTCGCCCGTTTCGATCGCCCGCTGGAACGCCGTGAGCGCGTCCCGGGTCTCGGCCGGGGAGACGACCCCGCGCGGCCGGCGCGCGGCGACGTGTGCCCGCGCCCGGTGGGCGATCTGGCGTACCGCGGCCGGGGTCTTGTCGACGGATTCGGCGATCTCGTCGTAGTCCAGGTCGAACACCTCGCGCAGCACGAACACCGCCCGCTCGGTCGGCTGAAGCGTCTCCATGACCAGCAGCATCGCCATCGAGACGCTGTCGGCCAACTCGACGTCCTCGGCCACATCGGGCGCGGTCAGCAGCGGCTCGGGCAGCCAGGGGCCGACGTAGGACTCCTTGCGCCGGCCCAGCGTACGCAGCCGGCTCAGCGCCTGCCGGGTGACGATCCGGACCAGGTACGCACGCTGATCCCGCACCGCGTCGAGGTCGACGCCCGTCCACCGCAGCCAGGTCTCCTGCAGGACGTCCTCGGCGTCGGCGGCCGAGCCCAGCATCTCGTAGGCCACGGTGAACAGCAGGTTGCGGTGGGCGACGAACGCCTCGGTGGCGGAGTCGACGCGGTCCTCCCCTTCCCTGCCCTCGCCGTGATCTCCAGGCGTGGTCTGCGACGTACCGGCCATGAGCGGCTCCACTTCACTCTCGACTGTGTCATCCACCAGACGCCGGACCCCGCCGTTCTGTGACACCGAGACGATAGCCAAATCGTGCATGTGGCTCACGTCACAGAACCGTTCTGTCACAGGAACCGGGCCGTCGGCATCTTGTGGTCATGAGTTCAACGCGTGAAATCCTTGAGACCCTTCGCCGCGACTTCGGCGGCGACATCATCGAACCCGGCGCGGCGGAGTACGAGTCGGCCAGCCGCTCCGTACTGGCCACGGGCAGCCCGGCCTGTGTCCTGCGGCCCAAGAGCGTCGGGGACGTGCGAGCAAGTGTCAGATTCGCCGCCGGCACAGGGCTTGCGCTGTCCGTGCGGGGCGGCGGCCACGCCTTCGCGGGCTTCGGCACCAACGACGGCGGCGTCGTGATCGACCTCAGCCTGCTCGCGAACGTGGAGATCATCGACAAGGAACACCACCTGGTGCGCATCGGCGGCGGCGCCACCTGGGGTCAGGTCGCGGCCGCCCTGGCCCCGCACGGCCTGGCGATCTCCTCGGGCGACACCAAGAGCGTCGGTGTCGGTGGGCTGACGTTGAGCGGCGGCATCGGCTGGAAGGTCAGGAAGTACGGCCTGGCCCTGGACAACGTGGTGGCCGCGGAGGTGGTCACCGCCGGCGGAGAGGTCGTGCGGGCGAGCGCGGAGGAGAACCCGGAGCTGTTCTGGGCGATCCGCGGCGGCGGCGGCAATGTCGGGATCGTGACCGCCTTCGAGTTCGCGGCCCATCCGACGACGGACGTCTTCTACGGCAAGATCGTCTTCCCGGCCTCGGAGGCGGCCACCGTGCTCCAGGGGTGGGCGGACCACCTGCGCACCGCCCCGGAAGAGCTCACCTCCATCGTGAGTTTCGCCAATCCCATGGCCGGCGGACCCGAGGCGCCAATCGAGATCCAGGTCGCCTTCGACGGCGACGACCCGGAGCTCGCGGCCGCGGCCATCGACCCGATCCGCCGGCTCGGCACGGTGATCGGCGACGACGTCGCGCTGAAGCCCTATGCGGACACGCTCGTGGACGGGATGGTCCCGCCGCCCGGCATCCGGCTGGTCACCCGGAGCGCCTTCGTCGACCAGGAATCGGTGCCGGCGGTCCTGCGGATCCTGGCCGAGGTCGGGGCGTCGCAGGGGTCGCCGTTCATCGCCGTCCGCAGCGTCGGCGGTGCGGTGTCCCGCGTCCCCGACGACGCCACCGCCTACGCGCATCGCCGGGCGGAGCTGATGGTCGTGACGACCACCCTGGGTCCGCAGCCGGTCGTCGAGGCCGCCGCCCCTGCTCTGGCAGCGATCTGGGAGAGGCTCGCACCGCACGTCAACGGCGCGTACGCCAACTTCCTCGCCTCCGCCACCGAGGAGGACGTCGCCGCGATCTATCCGGCGCAGACCTATGAGCGGCTCGCGGCGGTCAAGCGTCAGTACGACCCCGGCAACCTGTTCGCCGGCAACCACAACGTCCGGCCTCGGTAGGGCGCGCGGCCCCCACCCCGGAGACGCAGGAGTGGGGGCCGCGGGCGTCCTTGCTTATCCGCTGCTCGGATCATTTGTCTGGACATTCTGACCTGGGCTAAGCTGATCAGCATGACCGCGAACCTGGCCATCGACCTGGATCGATCCAGCCCCGTGCCGCTTTATTTCCAGGTGGCCGAGCAGATCGCCGAGGCGATCCGGCGAGGGGACCTGGCGCCCGGCTCCCGGCTGGACAACGAGATCCTGCTGGCCGACAAGCTGGGCCTGTCGCGGCCGACGATCCGCCAGGCCATCCAGTATCTCGTGGACAAGGGCCTGCTGGTGCGCAAGCGCGGCGTGGGCACGCAGGTCGTGCACGGGCAGGTCAAGCGCTCGGTCGAGCTGACGAGCCTCTACGACGACCTGCGCAGGGCGGGCCAGGAGCCGGCCACGCAGGTGCTGGCGCTGGAGCCGCGCCCGGTCGAGGAGGAGATCGCCCCCATTCTGGGTGTGGAGCCGGGCACCGAGGTCCTCTACCTCGAGCGGCTGCGGTTCGCGGCCGGGGAGCCGCTGGCGGTCCTGCACAACTGGCTGCCGCTCGGCCTGGCCCAGCTGAGCGCCGCCGATCTGGAGGGCCGCGGCCTGTACGAGCTGCTGCGCGCCGCGGGCGTGCGGATGCGGGTGGCCAACCAGCGCATCGGCGCGCGGGCCGCGACCCAGGCCGAGGCCAGGCTCCTGGAGGAGCGCCGCGGCGCGCCGCTGCTCACCATGGTCCGCACCACGTACGACGACCAGGGCAGGGCCGTCGAGCACGGCTCACACGTCTACCGGGCCTCGCACTACTCCCTCGAGGTCACCCTCATCGAGCGCTGACGCGGCCCGCCGCTTGAGGTAGAGCGTGGTGCAGATCCCGAACACCACGGCCACCGCGAGCCCCACCCAGGAGAAGCCCTTCAACCACTTCTCGGCGACGAGCCCGAGATAGAAGATCACCGTGGTGGTGCCGCCCGCCCACACGATCCCGCCGAGCACGTTGGCGACGGCGAACTTCCAGTACGGCATGTGCAGCGCCCCCGCCAGCGGTCCGGCCAGGATGCGCAGCAGTGCGATGAACCGGCCGACGAAGACCGCCCACACGCCGAACCGCTGGAAGTACTGCTCGGCCTTGGCCACGTGCCGCGGGCCGAAGTGCTTGGGGAAGCGCCGCCCGAGCCGCGCGAACAGCGGCGCGCCCCCCTTGCGCCCGATCGCGTACCCGGCCGAGTCGCCCACGATCGCCCCGGCGCTCGCGCACACGCCCACCCAGACCGGGTGCACCACGCCCTTGGAGGCCAGGATCGCGGCGCTGACCAGCACGATCTCACCGGGCAGCGGGATGCCGAGGCTCTCGAGCCCGATCACGAGCGCGACCATGGCGTAGATCCATCCGGCCGGGACCGCCTCCAACCACACGTCGATATGCACGCGCGCAACCCTAGCGCCGCCACATCACCACAAGGACCGCCATTGAGACCTTCCGCACCGGATGGTCAGCGTTCACTGTCGAGCATGGCCAGCTGCGCCTCGCCGTAGCGCTCGCCCGCGGCCGCCCCGGCGGGTACGGCGGTCTCGATCGCCGCCAGCTCCTCCGCCGTCAACGCGATGTTCAGAGCTCCGAGCGCCTCGGCCAGCCGCTCGCGCCGCCGTGCCCCGATGAGCGGGACGATGTCGTCGCCCTGGGCCAGCACCCAGGCGATGGCCAGCTGCGCGACCGTGACCTCCTTGGCCTCGGCCAGCGCGCGGAGCCCGTCCACCAGTGTCAGGTTGTGCGCGAGGTTGTCGCCGGAGAAGCGCGGGCTGACGGCGCGGAAATCTCCCTTGCCCAGCTCGCGCTCCTTGGACCAGTGCCCGCTGAGCAGGCCCCTGGACAGCACCCCGTACGCGGTGACCGCGATGCCGAGCTCGCGGCAGGCGGGCAGGATGTCCCGCTCGATCCCCCTGGACAGCAGGGAGTATTCGAGCTGCACGTCGGCGATCGGATAGACGGCGTTGGCCCGCCGGATGGTCTCGGCCCCGGCCTCGGACAGCCCGATGTGGCGGACGTGCCCCTTCCGGACCTCCTCGGCGATGGCCCCGACGGTCTCCTCGATGGGCACGTCCGGGTCCACCCGGGCGATCCGATAGACGTCCACGTGGTCGGTGTCGAGGCGGCGCAGCGTGTAGGCGAGCGAGGTCTTGACGGCCGAAGGCCGGCCGTCATAGCCGAGCCAGTTGCCGTCGTAGTCGCGCTGCGCGCCGAACTTCACGCTGATCGTCACGTCGTCGCGCGAGCGGCTCTTGAGCGCCTCGCGGATGAGCAGCTCGTTGTGGCCCATCCCGTAGAAGTCGCCGGTGTCGAGCAGCGTGATGCCGGCGTCGAGAGCGGCGTGGATGGTGGCGATGGACTCGGACGCGTCGGCCGGGCCGTACAGGTCCGACATTCCCATGCAACCCAGCCCGAGGTCGGAGACGACCGGACCGCCGGTTCCCAAAGTTCTCATGGGGCCAGCATGCCACATTGGACTGACAGATTTCAATTTCTGTCAGTCGTCGCCACTTTCGGCGATCGATCGCATCCACCGCGTCACAGCGGCTTCAGGGTGTTGTCCCAGAAGCTGTCCCGCACGACCGCGGCCTTACGGCAGTCGGTCCACGCCCCATACGCGCTGCTCTTGAGGGAGAAATTGCGCCCGAACCGATTTCCGATGACACGGTGGTCGCGACTGTGGTCGCGCGGGCAATACAGCGTGTACGCGCCCCCGGCCAGCAGGTTGTTCTCGACGAGGACGTTGGAATTGTTCGTGGGATGACTGATGATCGCCGAGGTGCCAACGGGCGCACGTGACCTTGGAGCGGCGGATGGTCAGCACAATGGCGGCGGCGGGTCGTAAGCCGAGCGGCATGATCGGCTCCGGTGAAGGCGAACAGCGGGGATGTCGCACACCGTAGAACGCATCCATCTCAATGGGCTCGAAAACGCGGCTTTTCATCTGATACGCAGGAGCGCCACCCGCCTTGGCCAGCACCCTTAGATGGTTTCGGTCCTGTTACGTTCGCGCGAAGCCCCATCCGTAACCCTTGGCAACAGGGCTCCCCGGCCCTAAGGTGCAGTGCAATGCCACACATTACTGGGATGGTTCATGACGTCTAAGCAGGTCAAGCCCCTGACCGGCGCCGTACGCGCTGTGTCCGGGGCCGTGCGGCCGGTGTCCGGGGTGCGCATCACCGGCGGTCTGCTCCACCACTGGCAGCGTCGAAACAGCACGGCCACGATCCCGCACACCATCGAGCAGCTCCGCGCCGCGGGCAACGTGGCCAACCTGAGCCGCCTGCTGGAGGATGACCCCGCTCCCTACCGGGGCCGGTACCCCTTCCTGGACACCGACCTGTACAAGACCCTGGAGGGCCTGGCGTACGAGCTGGGCGACGGCGACCCCGCCACCAGGGAGTTCTTCGACGAGGTCGTCGGCCTCCTCGAACGGGTCCAGGCCGAGGACGGCTACCTCAACTCCTTCTTCCAGGATCCGGCCTCGGCCAAGAAGCCGTGGGAGGACCTGACCTGGGGGCACGAGCTGTACAACCTGGGCCACCTCATCCAGGCCGCCGTCGCCGCCAACCGGCGGATGGGCGACGACCGGCTGCTGCGCGTGGCGGTGCGCTTCGCCGACCTGGTGCTGGACAGGTTCCGCGAAAGAGGCGTCTGCGGGCATCCCGAGGTGGAGATGGCCCTGGTCGAGCTGTTCAGGGAGACCGGCGAGCGCGGCTACCTGGCCATGGCGGCGGCGTTCGTCGACCGCAGGGGCACGGGGCAGCTCGAGCACCGCACGTTCTCCGGCGAATACTTCCAGGACCACGTGCCCTTCCGCGAGCTGCCGTCGGTGACCGGCCACGCCGTGCGCATGGCGTACCTGGCGGCGGGCGCGACCGACGTCCTCCTGGAGACCGGTGACCGGTCGCTGCTGGAGGCGCTGGAGCGGCTCTGGGACGACATGGTGGCGACCAAGCTGTACATCACGGGCGGCCTGGGCAGCCGGCACTCCGACGAGGCGATCGGCGACAGGTACGAGCTGCCCTCCGAGCGCGCCTACAGCGAGACCTGCGCGGCCATCGCCGTCATGCAGTGGGCCTGGCGGATGTTCCTGGCCACCGGCGGCGCGAAATACCTCGACGTGTTCGAGCGCGTGCTCTACAACGCCTACGCCGTGGGCCTGTCGGCGGACGGCAGGGCGTTCTTCTACGACAACCCGCTCCAGCGCCGCCCCGACCACGAGCAGCGCAGCGGCGCGGAGCCGGACGGCGAGCCGCTGCGGCGCGCCTGGTTCGGCTGCCCGTGCTGCCCGCCGAACATCGTGCGCTGGATGGCCCAGCTCGCCGACTACGTGGCGGCCGAGCGGGACGACGCCGTGCTGGTCGCCGCCTACACCGAGGCCACGATCCGGACCGATGAGCTGGACCTGGCGATGGAGAGCGCCTACCCGTGGGACGGCGACGTGCGCATCGCCGTCGAGCGGGCCCCCGACCGCCCGTACGGGCTGGTGCTGCGGATCCCCGGCTGGGCCAGGGACGTGACGATCACCGTCAACGGCGAGCCCTGCGACGTGCGGGAGTCCGGCGGCTGGGCCACCCTCCACCGCGACTGGTCGGCGGGCGACGAGGTACGCCTCACCCTGCCCATGCCGGTCAGGGCGCACGGCTCCCACCCCTACCTCGACGCCACCAGAGGCGCGGCCGGCCTGGCCCGCGGGCCGCTGGTGTACTGCGTCGAGCAGCACGACAGCCCCGAGGCTCCGGTCGACGACCTGGTGGTCCGGGCCCACGACGCTGTTGGCGCGAACACCGAGCGGCGGGACGAGACCGTCGTGCTGCGCGTGGACGCGGGCGCGGCTCCCCCGCGCTCCGCCGAGCTCTACCCCGAGCTCCCCCTTGACGATGCGCTCCCGGAGACGAGGGTCGCGGCGACCTTCGTCCCCTACTTCCTGTGGGGCAACCGCGGACCCCAAGCCATGCGGGTCTGGGTCAGAACCCCCTGAACCAACGGAAAGAAGGCAACATGAGGAGATCTGCGGCGCTCGCGAGCGTCACCATGACCGCCGTGCTGGCGCTCACCGCATGTGGCGGAGGCGGCGGCGCGGGGGGCACCGGCACGGGAGCGGGCACGGGTACGGGCGCGTCGGGCGGGCCGGGCGCGCCCGCCGCCACGGGCGGCACCGTGCACAGCCTGGCCAAGGCGGACTTCTCCCACCTGGACCCGGTGCGCGGCTGGGACGGCGGCGTCAACAACTTCTACCGGCTCATCTACCGGGGGTTGACGATGTTCGGCGCGGGTCCGGGCGCCGAGGGCACGAAGGTCGTGCCCGACCTGGCCACCGACACGGGCACCCCGTCCGACGGCGGCAAGACCTGGACGTTCAAACTCAAGGACAACCTGTTCTTCGAGGACGGCACCCCGATCAACAGCGAGGCCGTGAAGTTCGGCTTCTCCCGCACGTTCGACCCCGAGGCCGGGATCGGCTCGCCGTACGGCAAACTGCTGCTGGACGCGCCGAAGGACTACAAGGGCCCGTACCTGGACGGCGACCTGAAGACCATCGAGACGCCCGACGACAAGACGGTCGTCTTCCACCTGAAGAAGCCCTTCGCCGACTTCCCGAGCGCGCTGGCGATGGCCAACTTCACGCCCTTCCCCAAGGGCACGGGGGCGGGCGCGGCGTTCGACACCAAGCCGATCGCGAGCGGGCCGTACAAGGTGGCGAGCTACCAGCGCGGCGTGTCGCTGAAGCTGGTACGCAACCCGCAGTGGAAGCGTGAGACCGACAGCGTGCGGGCGGCCAAGCCGGACGCGTTCGAGTGGACGTTCGGCCTGGACCCCGCCACGATCGACGAGCGCATGCTGGCCGGGCAGGGCGCCGACGCCGACGCCCTCGGTCCGTCGATCCAGGCGGCGACCGTGGCGCGGGTGCAGCAGCCGCAGATCAAGCAGCGCACGCTGTCCGGGCTCAACGGCTGCACCACGTACATGGGCCTGAACACCACCAAGAAGCCCCTGAACGACGTGCGGGTGCGCCAGGCGATCAACTACGCGATCAACAAGGACACCGTGGTCGCGGGGATGGGCGGCGGCGCACTGGCCGCCAAGGGCACCTCGATCCAGCCGCCCACGATCGCGGGCCGGGTCGACTACGACCTGTACCCGTACAACCCCGAGGAGGCCAAGAAGCTGCTGGCCGAGGCCGGCCTCGCGGACGGGTTCTCCCTGACGCTGGACACCCGCCCGGACCCGAAGATGGCCGCGGTGGCGGTGGCGATCCAGGACGCGCTCAAGCAGGTGAAGATCGACGTCAAGATCAACAACATCGACACCTCGACGTACTACGAGGTCATCGGCACGCCGGCGCAGCAGCACGACGCCGCCGTCACCGGCTGGTGCCCCGACTGGGCCTCCGGCGCGACGTTCCTGCCGCCGCTGTTCGACGGCCGCAACATCACGCCCAAGGGCAACTCGAACCTGGCGCAGATCAACGACAAGGGGATCAACCAGCGGATCGACGAGATCGCCGCGATGACGGACGTCAACCAGGCCAACGCGGCCTACGGCGAGCTGGACAAGGAGATCATGAAGCTGGCGCCGGTGGTGCCGCTGGCGTACGAGAAGCTCATCCTCCTCGCCGGCTCGAACATCGCGGGCGCCTACCAGTCCAACTCGTTCTCCGGCGGCATCGACCTGATCTCCGTCGGACTGGCGAAGCCGACGAAGTAGATGACCGTCGCAGCTCTTTCCCCTGCCACGTCGGGCCGACGGGTCGCGGGCGCGCTGCTGCGTGATCGGGGCGCGGTGCTGAGCACCGCGTTCCTCACGCTGATCGTGCTGATGGCGATCTGCGCGCCGCTGATCAGCGCGATCACCGGTCACGGGCCGAACGACTTCGACACCGCCGCCGTCAACACCGACCTGGGCGGTGTGCCGCGCGGGTCGCTCGGCGGCATCAGCGCCGACCACCTGCTGGGTGTCGAGCCGCAGAACGGCCGCGACATCCTGGCGCGCATCGCCTACGGCGCGCGCGTCTCACTGCTGATCGCGGTCTCCGCCACGGCGCTGACGACCCTGCTGGGCGTGGTGCTGGGCATGCTGGCCGGGTTCTACCAGGGCTGGGTGGACCAGGCGATCTGCCGGCTCATGGACTTCCTCATGGCCTTCCCCGCGCTCATCTTCATGATCGCGATCCTGTCCTCGCTTCCGCAGGGCAACCGGCCAGTGCTGCTGGTCCTGGTGATCAGCTTCTTCGGCTGGCCGTACCTGGCGCGGGTGGTGCGCGGGCAGACGCTGACGCTGGTGAACAGGGAGTTCGTGGAGGCCGCCCGCGCGTCGGGCGCCTCCACGGGCGCGCTGGTGTTCAAGGAGATCCTGCCCAACCTGCGCAGCTCGCTGATCGTGATGACCACCCTGGCCGTGCCCGGCTACGTCGGCACCGAGGCCGGACTGTCGTTCCTGGGCGTCGGCGTGACGCCGCCGACGCCGTCGTGGGGGCAGATGATCTTCAGCTCGGTCGGCTGGTACGCCGTCGATCCGATGTACTTCGCGATCCCCGGCGCATTCCTGTTCCTCACCGTGCTGTCGCTGACGGTCCTCGGCGACCGGCTGCGGGCCACGCTCGACGCCGGGGAGGCCTCCTGATGGCGCGTTACTTGGCCGGACGGCTCGCCTGGGTGGTGCTGATCCTCTTCATGGTGTGCCTGTTCACGTTCATCATCTTCTTCACGCTCCAGCCCGACCCGGCCGTGATGATCTGCGGGAAGACGTGCACGCAGGAGCGCATCGACCAGATCCACACCGTGCTGGGGCTGGACAAGCCGCTCCTGACGCAGTTCTTCGACTTCCTCATCGGGATCTTCGCCGGGCGCGACTACGGCGAGGGCGCGAACCTGGTGCACTGCGGCGCCCCCTGCCTGGGCTACAGCTTCCAGACCGGCCAGTCCGTATGGGACATGGTGGTCGACCGGCTGCCGGTCAGCGCCACGGTCGCGATCGGTGCCGCGGTGCTGTGGCTGCTCATCGGCGTCACCGCGGGCCTGGTCAGCGCCGTCAAGGAGGGCACCTGGTGGGATCGCGCCGCCATGGGGCTGGCGCTGGGCGGCTCCAGCATCCCCAACTACGTGCTGGCGCTGGCGCTGCAGTACGTGCTGGTGGTGCAGCTGCAGGTGCTGCCGTTCCCGCAGGCGGTGGCATTCGGCGACGATCCGGTGCTCTGGTTCGAGTCGTACCTGATGCCGTGGGTCGTGCTGGCCACCGTCTACGCCTGCCTGTACGCCCGGCTGACCAGGGCGAACGTGATCGACACCCTCGCCGAGAACTTCATGCGCACGGCCAGGTCCAAGGGGCTGAGCCCGGCCCTGACTCTGCGCAGGCACGCCCTGCGCCCGGCGCTGACGCCGATCGCCACGATCTTCGGCATGGACTTCGCCGCGCTGCTGGGCGGCGCGCTGATCACCGAGACGGTGTTCGGGTTGAACGGGGTCGGCAAGATGGCCGCCGACTCGATCTACAAGAACGACCAGCCAGTGATCATGGCGGTGACCCTGCTGGCGGCCTTCTTCGTGGTGGTCGGCAACCTCGTGGTGGACATCGTCTACGCGAGGCTGGACCCGAGAGTGAGGATCGCGGGGAAATGAGCGAACTGCTTGTCGTGGAGGACCTCACCGTCACCTTCCCGACCACGCGCGGCCCGGTGGACGTGGTCAAAGGCGTGTCCTTCACGGTCGGCCAGGACGAGACGGTCGGGATCGTCGGCGAGTCGGGCTCCGGCAAGTCGATGACGAGCCTGGCGGTCATGGGGCTGCTGCCCAAGGGCGCCAGGACCAGCGGGAGCATCCGCCTGGACGGCATCGAGCTGCTCGGCCGCCCCGACCGTGACCTGCGGCGGCTGCGCGGCGAACGGATGTCGATGATCTTCCAGGACCCGCTGTCGTCTCTCAACCCGTACTACACGGTCGGCCTGCAGATCGAGGAGATGTACCGCGCGCACCGCGGCGGCTCCCGCGGCGCGGCCAGGAAGGTCACGATCGACGCGCTCGACCAGGTGGGCCTGCCGGACGCGGAGCAGCGGGTGGATTACTACCCGCACCAGTTCTCCGGCGGGCAGCGGCAGCGCATCATGATCGCCATGGCCCTGGTGTGCTCCCCCGAGCTGCTGATCGCCGACGAGCCGACCACGGCGCTGGACGTGACCGTGCAGGCGCAGATCCTGAAGCTGCTGGCCCGCCTGCGCGAGGAGCGCGGCATGGGCATGGTGTTCATCACGCACGACCTGGCCGTGATCAGCTCGATCGCCACCCGCGTGCTGGTGATGCGCCAGGGCGAGCAGGTCGAGTACGGCACGGCCGAGCAGGTGTTCGCCGAGCCGGCCCACGACTACACCAGGATGCTGCTGGAGAGCATCCCGCGCATCGACGATGAGGTGAAGGCATGACGCTGCTGCGCGCCCGTGATCTGACCAAGCGGTTCGTCTCGCGCGGGCCGCTGGGCGCGAAGGCCGAGTTCACGGCGGTCGACCAGGTCAGCTTCGAGGTACGGCTCGGCGAGACGCTCGCGGTGGTCGGCGAGTCCGGCAGCGGCAAGTCGACGACCGCCCGCATGATCGCCAAGCTGATGGACCCGAGCGAGGGCACGCTGGAGTTCGACGGCGAGGACATCACCCACGCCAAGGGGGCCGACCTGGCCCGCTTCCGCGCCAACGTCCAGGTCGTCTTCCAGGACCCGTTCTCCTCGCTCAACCCCCGTCACACGGTGGAGCGGATCCTGATGGCGCCCCTGGTCTACCAGGGCATCGCGCCCAACGGCAGCCGCCGGGCGCACGCCAAGGAGCTGATGGAGCGCGTCGGCCTGAACCCCGACCACTCCCTGCGCTACCCCGCGCAGTTCTCCGGCGGGCAGGCCCAGCGCATCGGCATCGCCCGCGCGCTGGCCGTCAACCCCAAGCTGGTGATCTGCGACGAAGCCGTCTCGGCGCTCGACGTGTCGGTGCAGGCCCAGGTGCTCGAACTGCTGCGGCGGCTGCAGCGCGAGAGCGGCTTCAGCTACGTGTTCATCGCCCACGACCTGGCCGTCGTCCGGCAGATCGCCCAGCGGGTCGCGGTGATGAGCAAGGGGAAGATCGTCGAACTGGGGGACACCGAGCAGGTCTTCGGCGCCCCGCAGGACGAGTACACGCGGACGCTGCTGGCGGCCATCCCGCGCATCAACCCGGAGTGGGACCGCCGCAGGAGGGAGAAGGTGTGATCACCGCGACCTACACGATCCCCGGGATGCGGGTACGCGACCATGTCGTCGAGGTACCGCTCGACTGGTCCGATCCCGAGGCCACGATCAGGGTGTTCGCCAGGGAACTGGTGGATCCCGTGCGGGACGGCGACGACCTGCCGTGCCTGCTCTACCTGCAGGGCGGGCCCGGCGGCAAGGGTCCGCGCCCCGTCGGCACGGCGGGCTGGCTCGGCAAGGCGCTGGAGACGTACCGGGTGATCCTGCTCGACCAGCGCGGCACGGGCCGCAGCTCGCGGATCGACGGGCGGGTGATGAGCGCGCTCGACCCGCAGGAGGGCGCCGACTACCTGGCCCGCTTCCGCGCGGACTCGATCGTGGCCGACGCCGAGCACCTGCGCAAGACCGTCTTCGGCGGCCGGCGCTGGTCGACGCTCGGGCAGAGCTACGGCGGCTTCCTGACGCTGACGTACCTGTCGAACGCGCCCGAGGGCCTGAGCGCCTGCTACGTGGCGGGCGGCCTGCCTTCCGTGGACCCCGACGCCACGGAGGTCTACCGGCGCACCTATCCGCGGGTCGCGGCCAAGAACGCCGAGTTCTACCGCCGCTACCCGCACCACGTGGAGACCGTGGCCCGCCTGGCCGACCGGCTGTCCCACGGCGACGTCCTGCTGCCCGACGGCGACGTGCTGACCGTACGGCGGCTGCAGTCGCTGGGGATCGACTTCGGCATGAAGCCGGGCTACGAGCGCATGCACTGGCTCCTCGACGAATCCCTGCAAGACAGAGGCGGCGAGCTGCCCGAGACGTTCCTGCACCAGGTGCTGGCCCGCTCCTCCTACACCGACAACCCGCTCTTCGCCGCGCTGCAGGAGAGCATCTACGGCTCCGGGCCCGGCGCGACGGCCTGGGCGGCGCAGCGTGAGCGCGCCCGCCACCCCGCCTTCGCCGAGGACGCCAGGCCGCTGCTGTTCACCGGCGAGATGATCTACCCCTGGATGTTCGAGGAGATCCGCGCGCTGCGCCCGTTCCGCGCCGCCGTCGAGCTCCTCTCCGAGCGTGCCGACTGGCCCGTGCTGTACGACCTGGACCGCCTGGCGGCCAACGAGGTGCCGGTGGCGGCGGCCGTGTACTTCGACGACATGTACGTCGACTCCGGCCTGCAACTGGACACCGCGTCCAGGGTCGGCAACACGCAGGCCTGGGTCACCAACGAGTACGAGCACGACGGCATCGGCGAGGAACGGGTCTTCGCCCGGCTGACCGGGCTCGTACGCGACATAGGAGGAGGAGTCACGGGTGAGTGATGGCAACCCCCCCAGGCTGAGCGAGATCCCCGCATTCTTGGACTACATCGCCCAGGACTGGGACACCCCTGCCCGCACCCCCACGTTGGTGCCCGGCGCGGCCGAGGCCGCCGCCGCGCACCGTCGGCGCCTGGCCGCCGCGCTCCCCGGCAGGACCGTGGTCGTGCAGGCCGGGCGGGCTCCGGTGCGCAACAACGACACGTACTACGACTTCCGCGTGGACAGCGACTTCTACTGGCTCACCGGCTGCGCGGTGGAGAACGCCGTGGCCGTGATCGTGGACGGCGCCGCCACCCTGTACCTTCCCCCGCCCGCCCGCCCCGGCGAGATCGGCTTCTTCGCCGACGCGGCATACGGGGAGCTGTGGGTGGGCCCGTCCCCGTCACTCGCGGAGTGGTCGGTGGCGCTCGGCGCCGAGGTGCGGCCGCTGAGCGACTTCACCGACCCCGCGCAGCCGCAGGACGACGTCCCGCGCGTGCTGGCCGAGCTGCGCATGATCAAGGACGAGTGGGAGATCGGCCAGCTCCGCGAGGCCGTGGACCGTACCGTCGAGGGCTTCGCGGCGGTGCTGGCCGAGCTCCCGGCGGCCGTCGAGGGCGCGGGCGAGCGGTGGCTGCAGGGCACGTTCGACCGGTACGCCAGGGCGTACGGCAACGGCCCCGGCTACCCCACCATCGTCGGCAGCGGCCCGCACGCCCCCACCCTGCACTGGGTCCGCTGCGACGGTCCCGTCCTGCCCGACGAGCTGCTCCTGCTCGACATGGGTCTGGAGGTACGCAGCGGCTACACCGCCGACGTCACCCGCACCTTCCCCGCCTCGGGCACCTTCTCCCCCGCCCAGCGGCAGGTGCACGACCTGGTGGAGAAGGCGCACCGGGCGGGCATGGCGCAGGTCGGCCCCGGCCACCGCTTCACCGACTTCCACCACGCGGCCATGGAGGTCATCGCGCGCGGCCTGGACGACTGGGGGCTGCTGCCGGTCTCGGTGGACGAGGCCCTGTCGGACCAGGGCCAGCACCACCGCCGCTACCTGATCTGCGGCATCGGCCACCACCTGGGCCTCGACGTGCACGACTGCGCCCAGTCCCGCCCGGAGGCGTACCACGGGGCGGTCATGGAGGCCGGGATGGTGCTCACCGTCGAGCCCGGCCTCTACTTCCACGCCCACGACCGCACGCTCCCGCCGGAGCTGCGCGGGATCGGCGTACGGATCGAGGACGACCTGCTGGTCACCGCGTCCGGCGCCGAGATCCTCTCGGACGCCCTGCCCATCGACGCGAGCGGCCTGGAACGCTGGACCAAGGAGGTTTCCAGGTAGACCCCGGACCCCCACCCGCCGCACCCGATCAACCGGAGGCGCTGTAGCGGGCCTCGCGGGCCGTCGCCGTCAGGGCGGCGGCACGGGCGGCCTCGGTGGGGGTGAACGGCAACTCCGGACGCCGGATCAGCAGGGCGCGGTCCGGGTTGACAGAGATCACCATGGTGGTGTTGAGCTCGGCTCCATCATCCACGGTGTCGCCCGGCCGCCGCCACTCGACCTGCGGGACCCGCAGCAGCTCCGCCATGGCCTCGGGCAGCCGGTCAGGGTCCGCGCTCACCCGCTGCGCCAGGACAAGAGCCTGCACGCCGGGGTCGGTGAGATCCTTGACCTGGGCCGGCACGATCACCACGTCCAGCCCGCCGGCCCCGGTCAGCGCCCCGGCCAGCACATCACGGGCCAGCCCCCGCGGCGCCTCGATGACGAACTCGTCCAGCGCGTCACATCCGGCGGGCGTGATGGCGCTGCTGCCCGTCGGCGCGATGTGCAGCGCCAGGATGTTGCAGCCCAGCCGCCCGAACGCGCCCGCCACGGCGGCGAGCCGGCCCGGCCGCTCCACCACCCGCATGCGAATGCGCCACAACATCATGGGCGGGCCCGCGCCGCCCTCCACGGGCAGCGGGGCCGCCTTCCGTACGCTCCGTCGGCCCAGCCGTTTGTGCAGCGCCGTCCCGGCGATCAACGCCGCTCCCAGCCCCACCAGCACGGCAGGGCCGGGCTCCTGGCGGCCGAGCAGGGTCGCGAGCAGGTGCGCCAGGCCGACCGCGAGGAACAGCGCGGCCAACTCGACGACCTCCCGCCACCAGGAGCTCCGGTTTCCGTTCGACACCTTGGGTGCATCGCTCATGCCGCCCAGTGTGTCCACGGCGTGTTACCTGATCACGAACGGCGCGATTGCGGCGCCATTAAAGCGCCTTCACCGTATGACCCGTACGTGACCTGGCTCTAGACCTTCTCGACCTCGATGACGAGCGCGGTGGTGGGCCGCAGCGCCGGGGCGGGCAGACCCAGCTCGCCCAGGACCGCGCCGCTCAGCCGTACCGGACCGGCCATCCACTGCGGTGTCGACCACTGCGGCATGTTCGACGCGGGGGTCTTGGGCACGGCGACGCGCACCTCGTACGTGCCGGCCGGGTCGAGCCCGGGCAGGCGCAGCGGCGCGGGGCCGATGGCCACTCTCGAGGTGAGCTGGGCGTACGCGAACACGCCGCGCTCGGGCAGCACCACCCCGTGCAGCAGCGCCGTCGGGTCGGGATGGTCGGCCCGCACCACCCGGCCCGCGTGCAGCACCGGCCGCAGCCGCTTGTGCAGCGCGATCCACTCGGCCAGCTCCTCCAGCTCGGCCTCGCTCGCCGAGGTCAGGTCCCACTCCACGCCCATGTGCCCGAACAGCGCGGTCGCGGCGCGGAAGGCCAGCGGCAGCGAGCGCCCCGAGTTGTGGTCCTGCGGGGCGCCGACGTGGCTGCCCATCCGCTCCGGCGGCACGAGCAGCCCGGTCCAGCGCTGGATGGCCTGCCGGTCGAACGCGTCGTTGCTGTCGGAGGTCCACACCCGGTCGGTACGCGCCAGGATGCCGAAGTCGATGCGCGCGCCGCCCGACGAGCACGACTCGATCTCCAGCCCGGGGTGGCGGGCACGCAGCTCGTCCAGCAGCCGGTACGTGGCCAGCGTCTGCGCGTGCACTCCGGGCACCCCGTCGTGGACGGGCTCGGCGATGTCGCGGTTGTGGTCCCACTTGATGTAGTCGAGCTCGTACTCGCTGACCAGGCTGTCCAGGCGCTCCAGCAGGTAGTCGTACGCCTCGGGCCTGGCCAGGTCGAGCACCTGCTGGTGGCGCTGCGGCGGCGGCATGCGCTCGGACTGGCCGAGCACCCAGTCGGGGTGCGCGCGCAGCAGGTCGGAGTCCGGGTTGACCATCTCGGGCTCGAACCAGAGCCCGAACTGCATGCCGAGCTTGCGCACGTGCTCGGCCAGCGGGTGCAGGCCGTTCGGCCACACGCCCTCGTCGACGTACCAGTCGCCGAGCCCCGCCCCGTCGTCGCGGCGGTGGCGGAACCAGCCGTCGTCGAGCACGAACCGCTCGATGCCGGCCGCCGCGGCCTTGTCGGCCAGCTCCAGCAGCCGGTCGAGGCCGTGGTCGAAGTAGGTGGCCTCCCAGTTGTTCAGTGTGACGGGCCGGACCGGCAGCGGCCGGGCGGCGCGCAGGTGGTCGTGGAGCCGGGTGCTCGCCTCGTCCAGACCGCTGCCCGACCAGGTGAAGTACACCAGCGGCGTGCGGTAGCTCTCCCCCTCGGCCAGGACGATCTCGCCGGGCTCGAGCAGCTCGCCCGCCGCCAGCAGCGCCGGCCCCTCGGGTACCCGCTCGGCGTAGTGGACGTGGTTGCCGCTCCAGGCGGCGTGCACCGCCCACACCTCGCCGGCTCTGAACCCGAACCCCTCGGTCCCGGCCACCAGCAGCCCCGTGCCGTCGTGCCCGGTCCGGCCGCGCCGGTTCTCCCTGGACCACACGCCCTGGGCGAACGCCGTGCGCTGCGGCACCTTCTCCAGCGCCCACCGCCCGGTGAAGTCCAGCAGCTCGCCGGCGCGCGCCGGCACCGGCAGGGCGCAGGTCAACCCCTCCAGCCGGTACGGCGAGGCGGCGGTGTTCGTGACCGTGTGCCGCATCGTCACCAGGCCGCCGGCGTCCATGGCCAGCTCGCTCACCAGCTCCAGACCCGCCCGGGCGTCGGAGGCCACGACGGTCACCGTGCCTCCCCGCCCGGGGGTGGCGTCCACGTCGAGCCGGTCCAGCGTCCAGCGCACCGGCCAGTGCTCGCCGGCCCGGCCGCCCGACAGGCCCGGCCGGCCGTACCAGTTGTCCGCCTGGGCGGGCAGCAGCGGCAGCGCGGGGGTCAAGGACGCCAGTGCGGGCAGCAGGTCGGACCCGGCGGCGGGTCCGAGGTCGGCGCCGAAGTGGCGTACCCGCGGCAGCCCAGGTCCGTCGAGGACGAGGGCAGTGCCTGCGGCGGACAAGATGAGGGGTGTCAAGTCGGGCTCCTCAGTCAGCAGACGCTCGTCGATACCACGCGAACCTACAGGAATGAGGCACTTGACCTGATCACGGGGATGCCTCTTCGGCAGAGGCGCCCGTTTCCCGCCTCACCGGGGCTGGAGCACTGTGGTCAGGTCGTCCTGGGTGGGCGGCTTCGTCCAGGTGAGCCCGGGACCGCCGGCGGCGATCAGGCGCGGCGCGACGTCACGCAGCAGCTCCTCCACCGCGGCCTCCGGCTGCTTCTCGCGGGCCTCCCGGTAGAGGTCGAGCAGCCGGGCCAGGTCCAGCATCATCGTGTTGGCCTCGCCGGTGGCGACCTGCAACGCTCCAATGGCCTCATGGGCGGACCAGACGCCGCCGGGGCACACGACCTCGCGCACCGCCTCGGCGAAGCGGGCCCGGTCCATACCGTCCACCTCGCCGTCCAGCCAGTCCGCGCGCAGGTGCAGCACCCCAGGCCGCTCCACTGCAGTGAGCTGCGCGACCAGGGCCGCGACCGCGCCCTGCGGATCATGCAACGCGGCGTTCCCCCTGGCCGCGAAGGCGTCGGCGAGCAGGTGCAAAGAGATCAGCCGGGGCGGCTCGTACGTCGTGAGCACCCCGCGCGACACCTCCGCCCGTAGCGGGTAGGCCCGCAGGCCCTCCATGAACGCGGGCTCGGTCTCGGGCGCGAGCCCGAGATCCACGTCCATCTCGAACCGGTCGCCCGCCCCACCGGCGACCGGGTCACGACGGAACCACCAGACCACCGCGCCCACGACGGCGGCCCCCAAGACTGCGACGGCGATCCACACGATGTCGTCTGCTTCCCCCTCGTACCTGATAGCGGTAGCAGCGTAGTGTCACCGACCACGATTCAGTGCCATTTATCCGCATACGAACCGCCGCATCACGCACAGCCAATCGGCTGACAGAATTGGAAATATGACAGACGGCATCCTGACGGCGGATCAGATTCTCACGGCGGCCCAGGACGTCCTGCGCCGCTACGGTCCCGCCAAGGCGACGGTCGTCGACGTCGCGCGGGCGCTCGGCGTCAGCCACGGCAGCGTCTACCGGCACTTCCCCAGCAAGGCGGCCCTGCGCGAGGCCGTCACCCAGCGCTGGCTGGACGAGTCGCACGCCGAGCTGGGCATCGTCCTGGCCTCCGACGCGCCGGCCCCCGTGCGGCTGCGCGAGTGGCTGAGCACCCTGTTCCGCGCCAAGCGCAAGAAGGCCCTCGGCGACCCCGAGCTGTTCGCCACGTACACGGTGCTGGTGGGCGAGTCCAGCAAGGTCATCGAGCGGCACATCGCCGACCTGGTCGGCCAGGTCCAGCAGATCGTCGAGGCCGGCGTCGCCCGGGGCGAGTTCGCCGCTCCCGACCCGGCCGCCGCGGCCCGTGCCGTGTTCGACGCCTTCGGCCGCTTCCACAACCCGGCGCACGCCGCCGACTGGAGCCTGCCGGACATCGAGGACGACTTCGCCGCATTGTGCGATCTCATCCTTCGCGGGCTGGAGCCCCGCTGATTGGTGTGATGTTTTTACATCTGGGTAATCGGAACTGATCCTCGCGGATCCGTTCTGTCCCCCCGAATCACGGTTCACGCCTGACCCGGCATGTACACTTAGCGTCAAACATCGTCGCACTACGTGACGCGTCATGACTCTGGTGCCCACGGCAAGGGCTGGCCCGCGCAACCGGCAGGAGGTTCCGGCCCTGACAGAGCGCGGAGCCGACATGCAGCCACTGCACCTGACCACCAGCCGCCGCAATGAGACCCTGACCGTCAGCGTGTCCGGAGACCTCGACATCGCCACCACCGAGCAGCTTCGCGGTTACCTGTTCGGGCTGCTGAGGGAGGCGGGAGGCGCCTCGCGAAGACAGGCCACGCTCCTCATCGAGGTGAGCGGGCTCACCTTCATCGACGCGGCCGGGCTCGGCATCCTCGTCTCGGTCCGCAACCACGCCGCGCGCCGGCACACCGCGATGCGCCTCACCGGCGTCCCGCCCACGATGCGGCGGCTGCTGCGGATCACCGGCCTGGAGGGCCACCTCACCTGATCGGCCGCCCTGTAGGTTGGCAGAGTGATTCAGGTTCCCGATCAGATACCCCTGAAGCTGGAGGACGGGTTCGCGCGCGTCGGGCGGGAGCTCGGCCTCCCGGCCGACTTCCCCAGCGCCGTGCTCGACGAGGCCGCAGGGGTGGCGCGAGCGCCCCGGCTCGACGCCGAGGACCTGTCCGAGGTGCCGTTCGTCACCATCGACCCGCCCGGCTCGATGGACCTCGACCAGGCCGTCCACCTGGAGCGGGTGCGCGGCGGCTACCGTGTCTGGTACGCGATCGCGGACGTCGGCGCGTTCGTGCGCCCCGGCGGCGTCATCGACACCGAGGCCCGCTCCAGGGGCGAGACCGTCTACCTGCCCGCGGACAAGGTGCCGCTGCACCCCAAGGTCCTGTCGGAGGACGCGGCCAGCCTGCTGCCCGGCGCGCTGCGCCCGGCCGCGGTGTGGCGGATCGACCTCGACGCCGACGGCCGCACGGTCGGCGCCGACGTGCAGCGAGCGCTCGTGCGCAGCCGCGAGCGCCTGGACTACGCCTACGTGCAGGCGGCGGTCGACACGGGCACGGCCGACGGCGTGCTGGGGCTGCTGGCCGAGATCGGCCGTCTCCGGCTGGCGCTCGAGCGTGAGCGCGGCGGTGTCACCCTGCCCACGCCCGAGCAGGAGGTCGTCCCCGGGGACGATGGCGCCTACCGGCTGGAGTTCCGGCTGCCGCTGCCCGCCGAGGCGTGGAACGCGCAGATCTCGCTGCTGACCGGCATGGCCGCGGCCGCGATGATGCTGGACGCCGAGATCGGCATCCTTCGCGTGCTGCCCCAGCCGCACGCCGACGACCTGGCGAAGGTCCGCAGGGTGGCCCAGGCACTGGACGTTCCGTGGCCCGACGGCGCCTCCTACGGCGCCGTGGTGCACGACCTGGACCCGAAGAACGCGCAGCAGGCGGCGTTCCTGCACGAGTCGAAGGTGCTGCTGCGCGGCGCGGGCTACGTGGCCTTCGACGGTGCCCCGCCCAAGCTGGCCGAGCATGCGGCGGTGGCGGCGCCGTACACGCACGTCACGGCGCCGCTGCGGCGCCTGGCCGACCGCTACGCGACGGAGGTGTGCCTGGCCGTGGCGGCCGGCGAGCCGGTGCCGTCCGACATCAGGGCGGCGCTTGCGAGCCTGCCCGGCATCATGACCGCGACCGGGCGGCGGGCCGGGGCGGTGGAGCGCGCGTGCGTGGACCTGGTGGAGGCGTTCCTGCTGCGGGAGCGGATCGGGCAGGCGTTCGAGGCGGTGGTGATCGACGTGGACGAGCGGCGCGGCGGCGGGCAGGTGCAGCTCGCCGACCCGGCCGTGATCGCCCGCTGCGAGGGCCCGCTCCCCCTGGGCGAGCAGGTCACGGTACGCCTGACGCAGGCGGACCCGGCGACCCGCGAGGTCCGTTTCACGCTGGCGACCTGACTCATCGAGAAGCCGCGCACGGACGCTCCGTGCGCGGCCCTCGACCAGGCATCACTTCTTCAGCGGGGTCCATCCCGCGCCCACGCCCATCAGGTGGAGCGCGACGCAGAGCAGCCCGGCGGTGCCGAGCGTGGCGACCGTGATCACGCTGCCGACGGCGAGACCGGCGATCTCGAAGATGAGCGCGAGCACGAACAGTACGGCGGCGACGAGGGCGAACATGGCTACCTCCAACGGGCCGGCCCGGACGCCGCGCATCCGAGGGGACTGGCCTCGGCGGGTGCGTCCGAGGATGTCTCTGACATGGAGATTTCCAGCGCCATCGCCCGAAAAACTGCCCCGAAGGTGACGATGTGTGAGCGTCTGACAACACCACCTTGACCGACCGGTCAGTGCTCCTGGCGCGGCGGGGCCGTCGTCGCGGTAAAGACTCGCCGGCGCCTCCGGTCACGCCCGCCACTGCCGGACTGCGCCATGGTCTACCCTCGCATCACTTGACGGGGCGGCCCGAAGACCTGAACGGCGCGGACTGTCCGCCGCCGCCTTTTCCACCGGCATTCGCGGCGCACGGCGGGACGGCGGGGCACTTTACCCGCGCCCCGTCTGCGGCCGAGAAGCCCCGCCGTGGGCGGGGGGACGGCAAAAAGCTGGACCGCCGCCCTGGAAGTCCCTTTAGCAAACATAACGGCGCATGTCAGTGATGTAGCGCACCGTAGCGGAGGGCCTTCCGTCCATTCCTGTAACGCGCTCCTGAGCAATTTCTGACTGCCGGGAGTTTTGCCTCTGCCGGATGACTTCGCCCACCGCCGCAACCTAGCTTGAAAGGTGATCCGCAGCCCATATCGATGTCTTTCGGGACTGATATGGCGCTCCGCAGAGAGATCCGGGCACCGCCCGGAGTTCCCAACCCTCAAGAGGAGATCTCTCATGATCAACACTCGCAACCTTCTTGCCGCCGCCGCGATGGCGGCCACGGCCCTTACCGCTCCTGTGGCGGCATCGGCTCAATCTGCCGTCGCCCAGCCCTCCTTCCAGCAGAGCCACAAGCCCAAAGTCGAGAAGCAGCAGCAGCAGCCGTGCCGCCACGGGCGTTGCCGTCGCTTCGGCGGTGGCGGTGGTGGTGGAGGTGGCGGCGGCGGCGGTGGCGGCGGCGGCGGTGGAGGCGGCGGCGGCGGCGGTGGCGGTGGAGGCGGCGGAGGCGGCGGTGAGCACCGTCGTCACCACGGCGGCGGCGGAGGCGGCGGTGGCGGCGGCGGCGGTGGCGGCGGAGGTGGAGGCGGCGGCGGTGGAGGCGGCGGCGGTGAGCACCGTCGTCACCACGGCGGCGGCGGAGGCGGCGGCGGTGGCGGCGGCGGTGGAGGCGGCGGCGGCGGTGGAGGCGGCGGCGGCTTCGAGCACGGCGGCGGCGGAGGTGGTGGAGGTGGCGGCGGCGACTTCGGCGGCGGAGGCGGTGGAGGCGGTGGAGGTGGCTGATCCATCACCCGCACCGGTCCGAGCGCTCCGCCTCTGCGACACCTGAGCCGTCGAGCCTAGGTGTTCCAGGCCAGCCGCCCACACCGGAATAGCAGGAAATGAGGGCCGCACCGGGTTCCGGTGCGGCCCTCCTCACGTGCTGGTGCTGAACGGGCCTCCCGAAAACCAGCACACCCGCCCCGTAGGGCGGGTGTGCCGGCTCGGGTGCGGGCAGTTTGGACCCGGCGGTAGTGAGGTCAGGTGGCGCGGGACAGCGAGTGCGGGCGATGGGCGACGCGCTTCAGCCGGATGCGGTCCGGCGGCCGGGGCACGGGCGACAGCTCCACCACCCGCGCCCCCTCCGGCAGGTGCCGCAGGTCGTGCGTGATCAGGAGCGTCGTCCGGCCGGCCATGAGCCGCAGCAGCGGCCGCATGACCTGCGTGGCCGTGGCCTCGTCCAAGCCGGTCATGGGCTCGTCGAGCACCAGCACCGGTGTGTCGCGCAGGATGGCCCTGGCGATCGCGATCCGCTGCCGCTGCCCGCCGGACAGGAGCCGGCCGCGCTGTCCCACCGGCGTGTCGTACCCCTGGGGCAGCGCCTTGACGAAGTCGTGCACGCCCGCCGCCCGAGCCGCCTCCACAACCTCGTCGAGCGAGGCGTCGGGCCGCCCGTAGGCGATGTTGTCGCGTACCGAGCCCGAGAACAGCAGCATCTCCTGGTGCAGGACCGTGACGTTCTCCCGCAGCGACTGCCGCGTCAGGCCCCGGATGTCGGCCCCGTCCAGCAGGATGCGGCCCGCGCCCGGGTCGTAGAACCGCAGCAGCAGCTTGACCAGCGTGGACTTGCCGACCCCGCTGGGCCCGGCCACGACGACGACCTCTCCGGGCGAGGCGGTGAACGACAGCTCCCGCAGCACCTGCCGTCCCCGCCTCGGGTAGGCGAACCCGACCCGGTCGAACTCGACCAGGCCGCGGCTCCTGCCCGCGGACACGGCGCCGGCGGCGTCGGTGACGGCGGGTTCCACCCGTAGGATCTCGATGACCCGGTCGGCCCCGGCGGCCGCCTCGGACACCGTCAGCGCCAGCTCGCCCAGTGCCTGCACCGCCGGATACAGCAGTGCCAGGTACGCGGCGAAGGCGAGCAGGCCGCCCAGCGTCAACCGGCCGGCGGCGATCTCCCATGCGCCGAACCCGAGGATGACGATCAGGCAGACGGTCTCGATGACCTGGACGGCGGGGCCGTACAGGCTGGACAGCCAGGCCTGGGCCATGTTGGCGCGCAGCCATGTGCGGCCCTCGCCGTGCAGGCGCCGCGACTCGGTCTGCTGCCGGTTGTACGCCTGCACGAGTGGCTGGTTGGCCAGCCCCTCCTCCAGGACGCTGTTCATGGCGCCGTTGCTGGCGCGCTCCTGCGCCGCGGCGGTCCTGAACCTGGCCGCGAACGCCCTGGAGACGACCAGGAACAGCGGGATCAGCGCCATCGTGACGAGCGCGAGGTCCCAGCGGATGAAGAAGGCCGCCCCGGCGAAGAACACCACGCTGGCAGCGGTGGTGAGCGCCTTGACCAGCCCGGACCCGACGAGCTCCTCGATGGCCTCGATGTCGTCGGTCAGCCGTGCCATCAGGTCGCCGAGGCGCCGGTTCTCCGAGAAGTCCGGCGCGAGCGTCTGGACGTGCGCGTACACGCGGTCGCGCAGGGCCAGCAGGAACCGTTCCGCGCCCAGCGCGGTGACGTACGTCGCCACGAACGACGTCACCCCGGCGACCGCGGCCAGCCCCAGCCAGGCCAGCGCCGGAACCCAGAACTCGGCCAGCCGCCGGGTGGCGAGCACCTCGTCGGTGATGTGGCCGAACAGGCGGATGGCGGCGACCTCGCAGAGCGCGGCGAGGACGGCGAAGACGACGCCGGCCGCGAACAGCCGCCGCAACCCGCGGGTGTCCGGCCAGAACTCGCGGAAAGTCCGGCGAAGGGAAATCGCCGGTGCGAGTTCGCGGCCGGAGACAGTCAATGAGAGCCGACGGCTGTGCCGCCGGCCCTCAAGGGTGTTGTTCGACACCCTCACCTAGCACCCCCACCACTGTCGGCGGCAGCACCCGCCGTCCCACCACCTACGGCGCCAGCAACGCCTGCGGCGGTGACAGCCCCAACCCTGCTGGAAGTCGACGCGTGCGAGCTGAGTGCCGGCCATGATTCCTCCCCCGTTTGGCGACTTGCACAAATCGCACGTTATCACCAGATTTGCGATAAAGCAGTTGAATTCGACAATTCCAAAGAGATTTGACCGGCAGAACCAGAAGACAACGGCCATTCAGCGCACCCGTTAAATCACTTGTAAAAGAACACAACCGCTAAACGGAGTAACGGGAACGCCAAAGATGCTTGTCAGAACTGGTTCCAAGGTGTAGGTCGCCCGATACTTTGGTCCGATGGATCCGGAGGGCCACGGCCGGGATCATCGACGCATGGCATTCATCGGCGTTCTTCTCATGATCCAGGGCTTCGGCGGCCTCATCGCCGAGCATGTCTTCGGCCAGAGCTTCGGCCTGCTGCACCGCTGGCTCGACGGCACCGCGCTGACCATCTCGAGCGCGGTGACAGGCGTCGCGGGCCTGGCGCTGACAATCTACGGCGTGCGCAAGGAGGAGTCCTAGAGGAGTCCTAGCGGCGCCGGGGGCCTTCAGAGAGGCCCGGTGGCCCTCAGAGAGGCCGGGCCGGCCTACGGGGAGGCTGGAGGACGCCCGCCGGGCGAGCGGCGCCTCCAGCCGTGTGCTCAGGTGAGCGAGGAGTAGGCCACCACGCCGCGCCGCATCCCGTCGATCGCCTTGCCCGCCGTCTGCTTGATCTTGCTGCCTGCCGGCGCCGCGTCGCCGAGCTGGCTGAGCAGGTCCATGAGCTGCTTGATCCACCGTACGAAGTCGCCGGCCGCCAGCTCGTTGCCGTTGACGCCGTCCCTGAGCACCGCGTCGAGGGTGTGCCCCTTCGTCCACCGGAAGGCCGCCCAGGCGAACGCCATGTCGGGCTCCCTGATCGTGGAGAGCCCGTGGTCGGACTCGATGCCCTCCAGCTCGCCCCACAGCCGGACCATCGCCGACAGCGCCTCCTGGGTGTGCCCGGCGGGGACCTTGGGACGGCGCGCGTCGTCGGACGCCCGCGACTCGAACACCAGCGCCGACACGCACGCCGCCAGCTCGGCCGGGTCGAGCTCCTCCCACAGGCCCTGGCGCAGGCACTCGGCGGTCAGCAGGTCCAGCTCGGTGTAGATGCGGCCCAGGCGGCGGCCCTCGTCGGTGACGGCCTCGCCCTCGAGGTAGCCCAGCTGCTCCAGCACCGAGCAGATGCGGTCGAACGTACGCGAGATGACATGCGAGCGGCCCTCGACGCGGCGGCGCAGCCCTTCGGTCTCACGCAGCAGCTTGTAGTAGCGCTCGGCCCAGCGGGCGTGGTCCTCGCGCTCGTCGCAGCCGTGGCACGGGTGCTGGCGGATGCGCCGGCGCAGCTCGTTGACCTCCTCGTCCTCCACCGTGTGGTCGCGCGCCCTGACCGGCTTGCCCAGGTCGCGGTCGCCGATCTTGGCGAGCAGCGTGGAGACGAGGTTGGCGCGCTCCTTGGGCGAGCGGCCGTTGAAGTTCTTCGGGATGCGCAGCTTCTCGAGGGGCTCGACCGGGACGGGGAAGTCGGAGGGGTCGAGCTTCTTCACCTGCTTGCCGATGGTCAGCACGAGCGGGCTCGGCCCGGTGTCGGCGCCACGGCCGCGCGGGTTGCGGCCGGGGTCGAGCACGATCGCCAGCCCCGCCCTGCGCCCGCCGGGCACCCGGATGACGTCGCCCGGCTCCAGCGCCTCCAGCGACCGCACGGCGGCGGCCCGGCGCGCCGCACCGCGCTGCTTGGCCAGCTCTGCCTCCCGGTCGGTGAGCCTGCGGCGCAGCGCCGCGTACTCGGGGAAGTCGCCCAGGTGGCAGGTCATCGCCTCCTGGTAGCCCTCCAGGGCCTCCTCGTGCTTGCGCAGCTGCTTGGCCAGCCCCACGACCGCCCGGTCGGCCTGGAACTGCGCGAACGACTCCTCCAGCAGCGTCCTGGCGCGCTCCCTGCCGAACTGGCCGACGAGGTTGACCGCCATGTTGTAGGAGGGCTGGAAGCTGGAGCGCAGCGGGTACGTACGCGTGCCGGCCAGGCCCGCCACCGACAGCGGATCCATGCCCACCTGCCACAGCACCACCGCGTGGCCCTCGACGTCGATGCCCCGCCGCCCGGCCCGCCCGGTGAGCTGGGTGTACTCGCCGGGCGTCAGGTCGGCGTGGGTCTCGCCGTTCCACTTGTCGAGTTTCTCGATCACCACGCTGCGGGCCGGCATGTTGATGCCCAGGGCGAGCGTCTCGGTGGCGAACACGGCCTTGACCAGCCCGCGCGTGAACAGCTCCTCCACGACCTCCTTGAACGCCGGCAGCATCCCCGCGTGGTGCGCCGCCAGCCCGCGCTCGAGGCAGTCACGCCACTCCAGGTAGCCCAGGACGGCCAGGTCCTCGTCGGGCAGGTGCGCGGTGCGCTCGTCCACGAGCTGCCTGATCTCGTGCTGCTCGCGGTCGGTGGTGAGCCGGATCCCGGCGTACAGGCACTGCTGGACGGCGGCGTCGCAGCCGGCGCGGGAGAAGATGAACGTGATCGCCGGCAGCAGCCCCTCGGCGTCGAGCTTCTCGATCACCTGCACCCGGTCCGGCGGCCGCGAGCGCTGCGGCCGGCCGTAGCCGCGCCTGCCCCGGCCCGCCATCAGCCGCTCGGCGTCGCGCGTCACCCGCATCAGCGTGGGGTTGATGCGCAGCGTCAGGTCGTCGTTCATGAACATGTCGTAGAGGCGGTTGCCGACCATCATGTGCTGCCACAGCGGCACAGGACGGTGCTCGTCCACGATCACCGTGGTGTCGCCGCGCACCTCGCCCATCCACTCGCCGAACTCCTCGGCGTTGCTCACGGTCGCCGACAGCGCCACCAGACGCACCGACTCCGGCAGGTGGATGATCACCTCTTCCCAGACCGCGCCGCGGAACCGGTCGGCCAGGTAGTGGACCTCGTCCATCACCACGAACCCGAGCCCGGCCAGCGTCGCCGACCCGGCGTAGAGCATGTTGCGCAGCACCTCGGTGGTCATGACCACGATGGGGGCCTCGCCGTTGACGCTGTTGTCGCCGGTCAGCAGGCCGACCTTGGCGGTGCCGTAGCGCTTGACCAGGTCGTTGTACTTCTGGTTGGACAGCGCCTTGATGGGGGTGGTGTAGAAGCATTTGCGGCCCTGCTCCAGGGCCAGGTGAACGGCGAACTCGCCGACGACCGTCTTGCCCGACCCCGTGGGCGCCGCCACCAGGACTCCGTCACCGGCCTCCAGGGCTCGGCAGGCGTCCAGCTGGAAGTCGTCCAGCTCGAAGTCGTAGAGACCTCGGAACGATCTCAGCGCGGCCCCGTCGTCCCCATGTCTCTGACGGAAGGCCGCATAGCGTTCCGCTGGCGTTGTCATACCCGCCAGCCTACCGAAATCGCCATTCCGGTCGGTCCCACCGTGCTCCGCAAGGTCATCCGGCTCCCCCGGGCCACCCCGGCCAGGCGCCTTTACAATGTAGATCTCAAACGAGCACGCGCAGCGCTCCGGGGCGCACCTCGCAGTGCACCGGCGCCGATCCCACGCGCTCACCGTCGGCGTAGGCGACCACGTCGGGAGCCTCCAGCCGCACGCTGCGCACCCGCCGCACCGACACCGCCGGATGCCCCACGTGCGTCCCCCGGTACACGCTCGGGAACACCCGCACGAACTCGGCCTTCGACACGGCGTCCAGCATCATCACGTCCAGCAGCCCGTCGTCGGGCCGCGCGTCCGGGCACACCCGCATGCCCGCCCCGTAGGAGCGCGTGTTGCCCACGGCGACCAGCATGACCTCCCGCTCGACGACCTCGTCCTCGTCGAGGGTCACCCGGAACGGGATCGGCCGGAAGGACCGCAGCTCCTGCGCCGTGGCCAGCACGTACCGGCCCATGCCGGGCGGCCAGGTCAGGCGGTTGGCCCGCTCGTTCACGCGGGAGTCGAAGCCGCAGCACATCACCCCCGCGAACAGCTCGTCGGCGGATCCGGCCACGATCCGGGCGGCGTCGAACAGGCGCGGCTTCATGCGCAGCACCGTGCGGGCGGCGGCGACGGGGTCATCGCAGGGCAGCCCGAGCGCGGCCGCGATGTCGTTGCCGGTGCCGGCCGGGATGATGCCGAGCGGCACGCCGGTGCCGGCCACGGCCTGGACGGCCAGGTGGACCAGCCCGTCGCCGCCGAAGGCCACGAGCGCGTCGGGGCGCTCGACCACGGCGGTGCAGGCGCGTTCCAGCGCGTCGGCGGCGTCGTCGCCGACGATCACCGACAGCTCGGCCCCTCCGGCACGCAGCCGCCGCGCCACGGGCTCCAGCAGGCGCACCGTGCGGCCGCCGCGGGCGGCGGGGTTGACGAGCAGGGCGAGTTGAGGGGACACGCCCGGAACTTATCGCCTATCGCGCCGAACCGGAATCCTCCCCGGGGCGCTCGTCATCGAGCGAGGCGGAGTCCTCAACCAGCGGCGAGGCCTCGTCGTCGGACAGATGGGAGAAGTCCTCGGTGGCGGGCATGCGCTTCTCGCGCATGTACATGAAGAACTCGGCCAGGAAGTAGAGCACGACCATGGGCGCGGCCAGCGCCATCATCGTCAGCGGATCGCCGCCGGGCGTGATGACCGCGCCGAAGACGAACATGGCGAAGACCACCCAGCGGCGGTGCTTCTTGACCGTGGCGTGGGGAAGCACGCCGATGATGTTGAGGAACACCAGGAGCAACGGCAGCTCGAACGAGACGCCGAAGATCACGATCATGATGAGTACGTAGTTGACGTACTCGTCGATCTGGATGACTGGCAAGGTGTCGCTCGGTGCGAACCCGAGCAGGATGGCCAGGCTGGTGTCCATGATCACGTACGCGAGCACGGCGCCGACCCCGAACAGCGGGATGGCCAGCCCGAGGAAGGCGATCGAGTAACGCTTCTCGTTACGGTAGAGGGCCGGGGTGACGAAGGCCCAGATCTGGTAGAGCCAGACGGGTGAGGACACGAGGACGCCGACCAGCGCCGAGATCTTCAGTGTCAGGAAGAACGACTGGAAGATGCCGCCGTAGGTCAGCGTGCACTGGCCTGGGCGCAACTGCTGGGCTTGCGGCGTCTCGCAGAACGGCTCCTTGATGAACGCCCAGACCGGATCGAAGAAGATCCACCCGATGATGATGCCCACGACGACGGCGATAGCCGCGATGAGCAGCCGGTTGCGCAGCTCGCGCAGGTGCTCCATGAGGGGCATGCGGCCCTCGGGGTCAGGCGCGGGCTGGCTTGACCGTTTGAGCAGCGCCATCTAGCAGTCCAGGTGACGAGGAGGGATGGGGGTGGTCAGGCGTGCTTGTCGGCCTGGGCGGCGCTGGCGCGCAGCTTGGCGGCCTGCTCCTCCAGCTGCCTGGCCTGCTCCTCGACCGAGAGCGCGGGCGGGGCCTGGATCTGCGGCGCGGGCTGCGGCTGGGCGGGCTGCGGCTGAGCGGGTGCCTGTGCCTGGGCCTGGACGGTGTGGGTGTCGTCGTCGTCCTCGCGCAGCTTGGCCGTCTCGGACTTGAAGATGCGCAGCGACCTGCCGACGCCGCGGGCCATCTCGGGCAGCTTCTTGGCACCGAACAGCAACACGAGCACCAGCGCGATGATCAGAAGTTCGGGAACTCCGAGATTCGACATGAAACGCCCTTTTCTAGCGAGTGCCTGTTTCAGCCACGATCGTACGCTGCCTGGGGCATGGTCTCATCCCCTCGGCCCGTCAATCTGACCCGCCTCGGCTCCAGCTGGGCTGTCGCCTCAGCGATTTCCCCCTTCAGAGTACGTGCCGCCACGACGACCCGGGCACCCGCGATCCCGAGCACCGCCAGCCCGCACACGCCCAGCCCGATCGCCACGTAGATCCACGTCATGACTGGTGAGCGTACAGGGCCAGGGCGCGCTCGGCCTCCTGCCGTACGGTCTCGGCCATCTCCGGCGGCGAGACGACCCGGCCGGTGTCGCCCAGGCGCAGCGCCAGCTTGAGTATCCAGTCCTCGTCGCGGGCCCGCAGCGCCACCCGCAGGCGCCCCTCGCCCAGCTCGGTGACCTGCTCGCACGGGTAGTACTCGGCCACCCACCGTCCGGCGGCGCTGAGCTCCAGCTCGACCAGCTCGTCGGTGGGCGACGGACGGAAGACGCCCCGGGTGACGTCGATGGGCTCGGCCTCCTCCGGCGGATCGGCGGGCACGTCGAGCACGTCCACGCCGAGCATCCGGTCGAGCCTGAACAGCCGCATCGCCTCGGCGCGGTAGCACCATCCCTCGAGGTAGGTCCGGCCGTCCACGACCACGATCCGCATGGGGTCGACCTCGCGCGGCGTCACCTCGTCGCGCCCCGGCACGTAGTAGCGCAGCGACAGCCGCCGTCCCCTGGTGAGCCCTTCGCGCACGCGCGGCAGCGCGTCGGGGGCGGCGTCCACGTCGACGGCGAGCTGGCTGCTGACGGTGGCGGCGCCCTCGCCCGCGGCCCGCTCGAGCTTGGCCGTCACCCGGGGCAGCGCGTCGCCGGGCACTTCGGCGAGCTCGGGGGTGGCGGCGAGCATGCGCAGGGCGACCAGCAGCGCGCTGGCCTCGTCGATGCCGAGCCGCAGCGGCCTGGCGATGGTGTCGGCGTTGTCGATGATGATCTCGCCGCCGTCCCAGGAGACGTCGATGAGGTCGCCCGGGGTGTGGCCCGGCAGGCCGCACATCCACACGAGCTGCAGGTCGTCGATGAGCTGCTTCTCGCTCAGCCCGAACACCGCGGCCACCTCGCCGACCTGCGCCCCCGGATGGGACATCAGGTACGGCACGAGCGCCAGCAACCTCGGCAGCCTGTCAGCGGACCCACTCATGCGTCCTCCTTCGTCGGTCGCATGAGTGACCACTGCTGCGTCCATTGGTTCGTTCGCTGCGCTCACTCACGATGCTGCTGCCCCTTTCAGTCGGCGGATGACGGCCTCGCGGGCGTCCGGCGGCTCGACGACCTCCACGTCGGCGCCGAGGCTGGCCATCCAGCCGGCCAGGCGTTCGGGGTCGAAGAAGGACAGCTCGGCCTCGTCCCAGCCGCCGTCGCCCGCGCGCACGGCCGTGGCCAGCTGGCGCAGCCCTTCGCACGTCCCGCGGCGTACGCGGATGACGGCCACGCGCTCGTCCGGCGAGTCGTCGGGAAAGCCGACCATACCCCGCAGATCCACCCCTTCGGGCACCTCGAACGCCCCCGCCTTGCCCAGGACGGTGACCTGCCCAGGGATCCGGCTGAGCCGGAAGACGCGCGGCGCCTGCCTGCCGCGGTCGAACCCGGCGAGGTACCAGCGGCCGTTGCGGCTGACCACGCCCCACGGCTCCACGGTGCGGGCGCGCACGTTCTCGCTGCCGGCGCTGCGGTAGTCGAAGCGGACCGCGCGCCGGTCGCGCACGGCGTCCCACAGCGCGGGGAAGGCCGGGTCGCGGGTGTCGACGCGCAGCTCCAGCGCCCCGGCGCCGAGCGGCTGGTCGGTGGCCACGCCGCCGGCGCGCAGCTTCAGCAGCGCCCCGGAGGCGGCCTCGGCCAGGCTGGCCCGCTGCCACACCTGCGCGGCCAGGCCCAGCACGGCGGCCTCGTCGGGCTCCAGGGTGATCTCGGGCAGCTCGTACGACTGCCGCTCGATCCGGTAGCCCGGCTCGTCCTCCCAGGGATCGCGCACCACGTCGATGGGGATGCCGATCTCGCGCAGCTCGTTCTTGTCGCGCTCGAACATGCGCTGGAACGCCTCGTCGCCGTCGCGGTCGTAGCCGGGCACCACGTGGCGGATCTGCTCGGCCGACAACGGCCGCCGGGTGGCGAGCAGGCAGATAACCAGATTGAGCAACCGTTCCGTCTTCCGGCGCGACATCTGCCTCACTCCTCCTGCATCGACGCTACCCTGCCCCCGTGATCAGATGGCGCAAGGGCGAGGTTGTACGGATCCGACGCGAGTGGCCGGGAGCGGTGGAGCTCGACGTCGCCGTCCCCGAGGGGGAGTGCCGGGCGCTGGCGTATCCGCCGTTGGTCGGCCGCCCGGAACCCGGCGACGAGGTGCTGCTCAACACGACCGCACTCGCGATGGGTCTCGGTACGGGAGGTTACGCCATGGTGGTGGCCGTCCCTAACCGTTTGCCGCAAGATCCTGCGGGTCCCGGGCACCTGGTGAAGGCCAGGTACACGCCGCTGCAGGCCACCGTGCTCGGCGCCGACGAGCAGGACTCCCCGCATCACGAGCGGTTGCGCGAGGCCGACTCGCTCGACGGCATGCCCGTCGTCGTGGCCGACCTGCACTCGGCGCTGCCGCCCGTCCTGTGCGGCCTGTACGCCGACCGGCCCGGCACGCGGGTGGCGTACGTGATGCAGGACGGCGGGGCGCTGCCGGCGTGGTTCTCGATGGCCGCGGCCCGGCTGCGGGAGATCGGCTGGCTGGCGGGCGTGGTGACGGTCGGGCAGTCGTTCGGCGGGGACGTGGAGGCGGTCACCGTCCACACCGGGCTGCTGGCGGCCAAGCACGTGCTGGAGGCCGACGTGGCGGTCGTCGCGCAGGGCCCCGGCAACCTGGGCACGGGCACCCGGTGGGGCTTCTCCGGCGTGTCGGCCGGCGAGGCGGTGAACGCGGCGGGCGTGCTGCTCGGCCGGCCTGTGGCGGCGCTGCGCGTCAGCGAGGGCGACCAGCGCGAGCGCCACTACGGCGTCTCACACCACTCGCTGACCGCCTACGGCCGCGTCGCGCTCTCCCCCGCCGACGTGCCGGTGCCCGTGCTGCCCGGGGACTTCGGCGAGCGGGTCAGGGACCAGGCCGAGCTGCTGGCCGTGCGGCACCGCCTGGTGCCGGTGCCGGTGGACGGCCTGCACGAGGCGCTGCGCGAGTCCCCGGTGCGGCTCTCGACGATGGGCAGGGGTCTGGAGGAGGACCTGGCCTACTTCGTGGCCTCGGCGGCGGCCGGCAGGCTGGCGGCCTCGCTGCTGTCGTAGGAGTCCTTGAACGTGAACGCCTCGGGGCTCGGGCCTTCGGCCTTGAGGCGTTCCAGCCGCCGCATGCCCTCGGCCAGGGTGGGGATGTGGCCCTCGGGGATCCACCACATCACCATGTACGGCTCGGCCATGCGCAGGAACCACTCCCTGCGCCGGCGCAGCACGTCCAGGTGGGCGCTGCGGTAGACGTAGTTCCACAGGGTGTCCAGCGACTCCCACACCGAGAAGTTGATCAGCAGGTGGTCGCCGTACTCGTGGATGACGGTGGCGGTGGGGTCGTCCTCGCTCTCCTTCAGCCGCCACACGAACCCCGGCGCCTCGTCGGCGAGGGCGTTGATGGGCTCCAGGAGTGCGACGAACTCGGCGAGCTCGGGGCTGTCGGTGGGCGCGCGGAGGTGGGCGAGGTTCATTTCGGCGAGATGCATGACGCTCAGCACACCATCAGCCGCCTTCTATGTCAATATCCGTTTGTTTTAGAGTGACGCAGCACTCCCCCGGCCGCGGGTCGAGCGCGGCCCTGGCCGGGTCATCGCCGAGGCCTTCCAGCAGGCCCTGGCACAGGGCCAGGTTCATGGAGCACACCAGCAGCGGCTGCTCCTCGGCCAGCACGTGGAAGGGGCAGTTGCGCAGCCGCAGCGCGCCGCCCTCCTCGTACGGCTCGTAGCCGCGCGCCTCGAGCACCTGCCCGACCGGCTCTCCGGCGTGCTTGCCGGCCATCCTGGCGCCCGCCGCGCGCGCGGCCTGCTCGGCCTGCTCCTCGGCGCCCAGGGCGTCCACGACTCCGGCCAGGACGGAGGCGAGCGCGGCGTAGTCGCGCGGCGGCAGGCTCACCGACCGCTCGCCCCTGGCCCTGCGATAGACCTTGGCGGGCCGGCCGCTGCCCGGCCCCTTCTTCTCCTGCGGGCGGAAGCCGCTCTCGAGCAGCCCGGCCTCCACGAGCTTGTCGAGGTGGTGGCCCGCCAGGGTCCTGGACACGCCCGCGGCCTCGGCCGCCTCTCCCCTGCCCACGTCGCCGCCGCGGGCCGCGACGACCGCGTACAGGCTGCGGCGGACGGGGTCGTGCAGAAGGGCCAGCGCGTCGAGGTCGTCGCTACTCACAACGGGAGTCTATGAAAGCTTCCGCTCAAGGTGCTTGTAGGTGCAGGCGCGGCTGGGCCTGATCTCGGCGTCGCCGTACTTCCGCCAGCACGCGCCCTTCTTGACGACCCAGATCTCGATCCACTCCGGAGCGTGGTAGCGGCGGTGGACGGTCCCGGCGTTACGCAGCAGCCGGGCGGCCACGACGCGTGCCCCGGCCTTGGAGGAGGCGGAGGCGTGCAGCCACGTCCGCCCGGCGTCCCCGCCGATGACGCAGGGCTTGACGCCTTTGCAGAAGGGGGGATTGGCGGTGGCGGAGACAGCGGGCGCCACACCGAGCAGGACGGTTAAAGCGGACGATATGACGATGAATGCACGGATCATGGGGTCCATCGTGCCTCAGTACGCGGCCAGCACGTCCACGACGAAGACCAGCGTGTCGGAGGCCGTGATGCCGTGGGCGGGGTCGCCGGCAGTGCCGTACCCGTAGGAGGGCGGCACGATCATCAGGACCCGGCTGCCGGCGGGCACGCCCACCAGGGCCCGGTCCCAGCCCTTGATCACGCTGCCGTCGCCGATCCTGAACGCCTTCGGCCGGCCGGTCGTCCAGGTCGTGTCGAAGACGCGGCGGCTGCTCCAGAGCGCGCCCTCGTACTGGGCGACGACGAGCTGCCCCGCCTGCGTCGCGTGCCCGTCGCCCCTGGCCAGCACCTTGACCGCGAACGCGGCGGGCGGCGGGCCGGTGGGCACCGCCAGGGCGGGCCGGGCGCCGCCGGTGACGCGCACGCCGGCCAGCGTGCCGCCGCCCGCCTCGAGCGAGGCGCCCGTGGGATGGGCGCCGAGGACGTCGACGACGTACAGCAGCTCCTCGCCCGGGCCGGCGCCGCCCGTCCGGGGCGGGACCGCGGCGACGACCCTGCTGCCCACCCGGTGGCCCCGCAGCGCCCCGCCGAGCCCCTCGCCCGCCGGGAAGGCGGCGGGCGTGCCGCGGTCGAAGGTGGAGTCGACCAGGCGGTTGTCCTTGCCGTCCCAGACGTGCGCGGTGTACTGGACGATCGCCACGTCGTCCGCCGCGAGCGGCGGGCCGGCGCCGGTGGCCGGCTCGTCCACCTGGAGCCCGGCGGCGGGCCTGCCGCCGGTGAAGGCGATCGTCGGCCTGGCGCCGAACGGGCCGCCCACTGTCACGTCGAGACCGCCCACTGTCACGTCGAGACCCGCCGCCATGTCCGGGCCGCCCGCAGTCGCCTGCGGGCCGCCCGCGCAGCCGGCCAGCAGCACAAGGGCCGGCAGCAACGCGGCGGTACGGCGGCGGCGCATCGTTCCTCCCAGGCGGCCGGGGTGGCTGGCGATGCTACCGCCTTGCCGCAGCCCGCGTCAGTAGGCCGCCAGGACGTCCACCACGAACACGAGGGTGCTCTTGGCGGGAATGCCCTGCTGCGCCTGGTCACCGTAGCCCAGCGCCGGCGGGATGCTCATCACGACCCGGCTGCCGACCGGCACCCCGGCCAGGCCCTGCTGCCAGCCCTGGATGACGTTCCCGAGCGGGAACTCGGCCGGCTGGCCCCGCTCCCAGCTGGAGTCGAACTGCTTGTCGGTGCCCCAGATCTTGCCGGTGTAGTTGACGGTGAGCGTCTGGCCCGGCTGCACCTTCGGGCCGGTGCCCTGGATCAGGGTCTTGACGACCAGCTTGTCCGAGGGCTTGTCCTTGGTCTTCGTGGAGAGCGTGGGCGGCTTCTCCCCGCCCGGGCTCTCCACCTTGACGCCCTTGATGCTCTCGCCGGTCTCCTTGCCGGCGGCGGCCTTCAGCGGCGCCGGCGCGGTGCCGACGACGTCGAACACGAACACCTTGGTCGGCTCGGCCGGCGCGGTCGCCTGCTGCTGCGGGGCGGAGTCGCTCGCCAGCACGGCCAGCAGCCGGCCGCCGTGCTTGACCTTGGTGAAGCCCTCCTGCAGCACCTGCGGAATCTGCTCGTTGACCGCGATCGTCTCGGGCCGCTTGGTGTCGTAGGAGGAGCCCTGGACGGCGTTGCCCTTGCCGTCCCAGTTGTAGACGGTCAGGTTGACGATCACGCGGTCGCCCGACTTGATCCCGTTGCCGGCGCCCGGCTGGATGACCTCGTACGAGGACTTCGTGGCGGGCGTGCCGGAGGGGAAGGTCACCGTGGGCTTGCCCCCCACGTTCCCGGTGACCTTGACCCCCGACCCCGACGCACCCGGCCCGCCGGACGCGCCGGTGCTCGCGCTGTCGTCGGATCCGCACGCGGCGGCGAACAAGATCAAAGGCACGGCAGCCAGTACGGCCAGAGCGCGGCGCATGGGTTTCCCTCGGAAAGACGGCAGATTCGCGTCACCCTATCCGACTTCCGGGTAGGCCCGAGGTAAACGCCGAGCTACATCCCTGCTATGAGCTTGTCCACCCTCTCGTCCACGCTGCGGAACGGGTCCTTGCACAGGACCGTGCGCTGCGCCTGGTCGTTCAGCTTGAGATGCACCCAGTCGACGGTGAAGTCGCGCCGCTTCTCCTGCGCCTTGCGGATGAACTCGCCGCGCAGCCGCGCCCTCGTGGTCTGCGGCGGCACCGACTTGGCCTCGAAGATCTTCAGGTCGGACGCCACCCGCTCCACCGAGCCGCGCTTCTGCAGCAGGTAGTACAGGCCGCGCTTGCGGTGCACGTCGTGGTAGGCCAGGTCGAGCTGGGCCACCCGCGGCGAGGACAGCGGCAGGTCGTACTTCTTCCGGTAACGCTCGATGAGCTGGTATTTCGTCACCCAGTCGATCTCCCGCGAGACCAGGTCGAGGTTGCCGGTGTCGACCGCGTTCAGCGTCCGCTCCCACAGCTCCAGCACCCGGTGGGCGATGGCGTCGCCGCCGCGGCGGTCGACGAAGTCCTTCGCCTTGGACAGGTATTCCTGCTGGATCTCCAGGCTCGAGGCCTCTCGCCCGTTGGCCAGGCGCACCCTGCGCCGGCCCGTCATGTCGTGGGAGACCTCGCGGATGGCCCTGATCGGGTTCTCCAGCGACAGGTCGCGCATCACGGTGCCCGACTCGATCATGCGTAGCACCAGGTCGGTGGCGCCGACCTTGAGCAGCATGGTGGTCTCGCTCATGTTGGAGTCGCCCACGATGACGTGCAGGCGGCGGAACCGCTCGGCGTCGGCGTGCGGCTCGTCCCGCGTGTTGATGATGGGCCTGGAACGGGTGGTGGCGCTGGAGACACCCTCCCAGATGTGCTCGGCCCGCTGCGAGACGCAGTAGACGGCGCCGCGCGGCGTCTGCAGGACCTTGCCGGCCCCGCACACGATCTGACGCGTCACCAGGAACGGGATCAGCACGTCCGCCAGCCGCCCGAACTCCCCGTGCCTGCCGACCAGGTAGTTCTCGTGGCAGCCGTAGGAGTTGCCGGCCGAGTCCGTGTTGTTCTTGAACAGGTAGATGTCACCGGCGATGCCCTCTTCGCGCAGCCGTTTCTCGGCGTCGACCAGAAGGCCCTCGAGAATGCGCTCACCCGCCTTGTCGTGGGTGACGAGCTCGATGACGTTGTCACACTCGGGTGTTGCGTATTCAGGATGGCTGCCCACGTCCAGATAGAGACGTGCGCCGTTGCGGAGGAAGACGTTGCTCGATCGGCCCCAGGACACGACCCGCCGGAACAAGTAGCGCGCGACCTCGTCGGGCGACAGCCTGCGCTGCCCCCTGAACGTGCAGGTCACACCGTACTCGTTCTCCAGCCCGAAGATGCGACGATCCATCACCTCACACTATGCCCATGGATCCATGAGCGGGAGGGATCTTCCCAGGTGTTTTCGCTTCGCGCCCCGTTCCCGCGCCCGCCCCCACGGGGCGCGGGTCGTCGCCGCTCGCGATCAGGGGGTATAGATCTCCTGAACTTTGACGATTTTTCCCTTGTACACGGTGATGAGCGAGGGATGGCCGTGGGCGTGGTGCCGCTTGAGCAGCACACTCCTCGAGCACCGCTTGTTGCCGAGGCCGTTGTTCCTGTTGACCGTCATGTCCCCCATCGACGCCTTGCAGCCGTACGCGGACAGGTAGACCACGTCCTTGGCGATGGGCGAGGCGTACGCCATGACGTCGCCCTTGGGCGGGCCGACGAAGAGGCCCTCGGTCTCGGTGCCCTTCTTCCACTTGATCGGCTCGTACTCGGCCACATCGCCCCGGATGAGGGTGATCCAGCCGCGCAGGATGCCGTTGTGGCGGGAGTGGATCCCCTTGGTGAAGTCGTGCTTCGGGTCCGCCTGGAAGGTCGTACCGAAGGTCTTGGGCGCCTTGTAGTCGGGGACCGCGGCCGCCGCCGTCGCGGCCTGGGCCGCCGCACCCGAGCTCAGCACCACGGCCACGGCGGCACCGGCCGCCAGGAGGCCACGCATGGGAGTGTTCACGGATGCTGAGATCCTCGGCAATCCTCTGAAGTTCTCCCAAACCATTGTGAAACAGATCACACTACGCCACAGCTGCGGCACCGGACGCCGCCGCACCGCACCTCGTCACACCGACGCCGACCCTTGGGAGGGGTCGCGCACCCGATCATCACGCCCCTGAACCCGGGCGCCAAACGCCGCCACGCACACCCGGCGCCCACCACGGCACCGGGACAGCCCTGTAGCGGGCCACGGACAACGCGAAGACCCGCCACCTCTCCCGTAGCGGGTCCGAAAACACCGTCAGGGGCCGCCGTGACGGCCCCTGACGGTGTGCAGCCTGAAGACGCCTGAGGCGCGGACCTACAGCGGCGAGGAGCCGTCGTCCACGTCGCCGTCAGGGGCCGTCGGCGGCGGCGTGTCCCCCGACGCAGAGGGAGCGGCGGGCGCCGACGGAGTGGACGGAGCAGACGGAGCAGACGTCTGGGCCAGCAGACGCTCCAGGCGCGCGCCCGTGAGACGGAGGAACTTGCGGTGCTCACGGTTGCGGTCGAGCACCGCGACCTCCAGCTGCCCCACCGGCGGCCGCTCGCCGCCCGGCTCCGTGAGCGCCGTCAGCGCCACCTCCAGCGCGTCCGCCAGCGACATCGACTCGCGGTAACGCTCCTTGAGCCGCGTGGCCACCGCCTCGGCCTGGCCGCCCATCGCGGCGAAGCCGTGCTCGTCGAAGACCGACCCGTCGAAAGTGAGTCGGTAGATCGCGTCGCCGTCCTTGGTCTCGCCCACCTCGGCGACGACGACCTCCACCTCCAGCGACTTGATCGACTCGGTGAAGATGCGGCCCAGATTGGAGGCGTAGAGGTTGGCCAGGCCACGGCCCGTCACGTCGGAGCGGTCGTAGGTGTAGCCGTTGATGTCGGCGTAGCGGATGCCGCCGAGCCGCAGCTCCTCGAACTCGTTGTAGCGGCCCACGGCCGCGAACCCGATCCGGTCGTAGATCTCGCTGATCTTGTGCAGCGCCCGGGACGGGTTGGGCGCGACGAACAGGATGCCGTCGACGTACTGGAGCACGACGACAGAACGGCCCCGCGCGATGCCCTTGCGCGCGTAGTCGGCCTTGTCCCGCATGATCTGCTCAGGGGACGCATATCCGAAAGGCATGGACACGTGGTGATCCCTTTCTAGCGCAGCGGGGCGATGGGGCCGTCGGGCGAGATCAGGCGGGCCTCGAGCATCTGCTCGACGTACGCGGAGACCTGCTCCTCCGTCAGCCTGCGGAAACCATCGGCGTCGATCACCGACACGATCGGCCAGATCTTCCTGGTGACGTCGGGCCCACCGGTCGCCGAGTCATCGTCGGCGGCGTCGTAGAGCGCCTGGATGAGCGTCATCGCCATGTCGTCGGCCGAGGCGCCGTCGCGGTAGAGCTTCTTCAGCGACCCACGCGCGAAGATCGAACCCGAGCCGATGGCGTCGAATCTCTCCCGCTCGTAAGGTCCGCCCGCCACGTCGTAGCTGAAGATGCGGCCCTCGTCCTTGTCAGGGTCGTACGCGGAGAACAGCGGCACCACCACCAGCCCCTGCATCGCCATGGCGAGGTTGCCCCTGATCATGGTGGCCAGCCGGTTGGCCTTGCCCGCCACCGACATCGTGCGGCCCTCGAGCTTCTCGTAGTGCTCCAGCTCCACGCGGAACAGCCGGGCGAACTCGATGCCGGTGCTGGCCGTGCCCGCGATGCCCATGCACGAGTAGTCGTCGGTGCGGAACACCTTCTCCACGTCGCGCTGCGAGATGATGTTGCCCGACGTGGCACGCCGGTCGCCCGCCATGACCACGCCGCCGGCGAAGGTGGCGGCCACGATCGTGGTCGCGTGCGGAACCTGGTCGCTGATCGGGGTGGCCAGCACCTCATCCCGCTGCGGCAGCAACTCGGGCGCATACGAGCCGACAAACTCCGTGAACGAGGAACTTCCGGTGTTGAGGAAAAGCTGGTTGACCAAGCCGACGGGCAGATCCCTGTGCGATGCCACGCGACTCCCTCCAAACGTCAATGTTCCTAGGGCGACCCTACTCATGTTGCGTCGCTGTCTGCACTTCCCACGATCAGCTCACGGCGAACCCCCACGGACACGCACCGCCGCGTTCCGTGCCCAGATCGTTTCTTTACGGGCGCCGGCCGCCATGCGACCGTCGGTATGTCCGCACGTCCTGAACAGGAGGCCGACATGAGATTACCCAGCCGACCTGCGGTGATCGGGGCCACCATCCTCCTGGCGCTCACGTCCTGCGGCACCGGCACGGAGACCGGCGGAGGCAGCGTCACCCTGACGATCGCGGCCAACTCCATCTCCGGCGGCAAGAACGCCGAGACGGCCGCCTGGATCAAGCAGTGGGTGATCCCCGAGTTCGAGAAGACCCACGCCCACGTCAAGGTGCTCTTCCAGCCCAGCGGCGTCGACGACGAGCAGTACAAGACCAGGATCGCGCTCGACCTCAAGTCCAGGCGCGGCGCCGACGTCATCGACCTCGACGGCATCTGGGTCGGCGAATTCGCCCAGGCCGGCTACATCAAACCGCTCTCCGAGGTCGGCGGCGCCACCGTCGAACAGTGGGAGGGCTGGTCCCAGATCCCGGAGGCCGTCCAGGGCCTCGGCGTCTTCGACGGCAAGAAGTACGGCCTGCCGCAGGGCACCGACGGCCGCGTCCTGTTCTACAACAAGACCCTGTTCACCAAGGCCGGCCTGCCCGCGACCTGGCAGCCCAAGAGCTGGCAGGAGATCATCGACGCCGGCACCAGACTCAAGGCCGCCGGCGTGCCCGTCCCGATCCAGATCAACGCGGGCACCGCCATGGGCGAGGCCACCACCATGCAAGGCCTCCTCCCCCTGCTCGCCGGCGCCGGATCCGAGATCTACACGGCAGGCAAGTGGACCGGCGCCTCCCAGGCACTGAAGGACGCACTCGGCTTCTACCGGCAGATCTACGGCGGCAGCGGCCTCGGCGACCCCAAGCTGCAGCAGGAGGCCAAAGGCCGCGACAAGTCGTTCACCCAGTTCGCCGCCGGCAAGATCGGCATCCTGGCCGAGAGCGACTACTTCTGGCGCTCCGTCGTCGAACCCCGGGCCGGCGTCGCCCCCATGAAGGACCGCGACCAGGTCGTCGGCTACGCCAAGATCCCCGCCAGACAGCCCGGCGGCGGCATCCACGGCCAGGACTTCGTCAGCATGTCCGGCGGCGCCGTACGCGTGCTCAACCCCAACTCCAAGAACCCCGAACTCGCCTGGGACCTGCTCGCCTTCATGCACTCGGCCCCCGCCACCAAGGCGCAGCTGTCCGGCCAGGCACGCATCAGCTCGCGCACCGACGTCAACGACGAGCTGCTCACCGCCGACCCCATGCTCAAGTTCGTCGCCGACGAGGTGCTGCCCATCACCGCCTACCGCCCCGGACTGGCCGTCTACCCCCAGGTGTCGGCCGCGCTCCAAGAGGCCACCGCCGCCGTCGTCAGCGGCAGGAGCCCCGACGAGGCGGCCACCGCGTACCAGGCGAAACTCGAAGGAATCGTCGGCGGCCCGGCCAACATCGGCGGGTGAACGAGCCCCCTGACACCCCACCGGCCAGGCAGGGCCCGGCTCCACCCCGTCCCGGACCCTGCAGGCCCGTCGAAGGCTTCGCGCCGACGACGTGGACCCCGCCCAGCACGGCCATCGGGCGCCCGCGACAACCAACCGCTCACCCCATCACGACATACTGAGAAACATGAGGGACTGGATCCTCCACGTCGACCTCGACCAGTTCATCGCCGCCGTCGAGCTCCTCCGCCACCCGGAACTCCGCGGCAGACCCGTCGTCGTCGGCGGCTCAGGAGACCCCACCCAGCCCCGCACCGTCGCCGCCACCGCCACCTACGAAGCCCGCGAACACGGCATCCACTCCGGCATGCCACTCCGCACCGCACTCAAACGCTGCCCAGACGCGATCTTCCTGCCCAGCGACCCACCCGCCTACGAAGCCGCCTCCACCCGCGTCATGGCCGTCCTCCGCGAATTCCCCGTCCTCGTCGAAATATGGGGCTGGGACGAAGCCTTCATCGGCGCCACCACCGACGACCCCGAAACCCTCGCCGCCGCCATCCAGCAGGCCGTACGCGACCGCACCCAGCTCACCTGCTCCGTCGGCATCGGCGACAACAAACACCAGGCCAAACTCGCCTCAGGCCTCGCCAAACCCGCCGGGATCCACCGCCTCACCAGCGACAACTGGGCCGAGACCATGAACCACCGGCCCACCGACGCCCTCTGGGGCATCGGCGCCAGAACCGCCAAGAAACTCGCCGCCCTCGGACTCCATACCGTCGCCCAGCTCGCCGCCGCCGACCCCGCCCACCTGGCCCGCCACTTCGGCCCCACCAACGGCCCCTGGTACCGCTACCTCGCACTCGGCAAAGGCGAAGCCGAAGTCGTCACCACACCCTGGATCGCCCGCGGCCACAGCCGCGAAACCACCTTCCAGCACGACCTCACCGACCGAACCGACATCGCCCACCACGTCGCCACCCTCGCCACCCAAGTGGCCCACGACGCCGACGAAGCCGGCCGCCAGATCGCCCGGGTATCGGTCAAGGTCCGCTTCACCCCGTTCCTCACCCGCACCCGCCAGTCAAAACTCCCCACCCCCACCACCGACCCGGCCACCGTCGAACAGACGGCCCTCACCATCCTCGACCGCTTCGACCTCACCCGACCCGTCCGCCTCCTCGGCGTCGCCGTCGACTACACCCTCCCGCCCAGCGACGATCAGCCCACCCTCGAGGCCCTGGAATAGAAATCCGCCCGAAGCTCCTCCTCGGCCCGGATCAACTCCCGCAGCTCCTCCTCCGAAACCTCGACCTCGTCGAATTCCCCAAGAGACGCCTCGACATACGAAAGCGCCCGCCACACCACCCCGGGATCATCCCTGAACTGCCCGATCCCGGTATTGCACGGCAAGCACAGCGCATATCGCACATCACCGGTGCGATGACAATGATCCACATGCTCCGGCGGCCGACCCCAGCACACCACACACAAACCGTGCTGAGCCGAGATCATCCGCTCGACATCCTCATGCCGCAATTGATAGCGCCGCGCGAGGTGATAGCTCCTCATCCGCGTGGTTGCGCCAGCGGCACGCTGCTCCGGAAGAATCACGAACTCCGGCCAGAGAATCTCCCCGTCAAGATATAGAGCCGCCGACTCCAGCAGCACGAGACTGTCGCCGAAGTGACCGAGCCCGTTGTTGCAGTTGAAACAGAGAATGCCCCGGACCTGGCCGGTCTCGTGGCTGTGATCGACGAAGGTGCCCGGCACGACCTTGCAGACGGCGCAGAGCCCGCCCTGACGGGCGAGCATGCGCTCAAAGTCGTCCTCAGTGATGCCATAGCGGTAGGTGAGAAGGTAGTTCCGCTCACTACCGTATTTCTTGATTTTGTTCTCGCGCGTCACCACCGTATGACACGGCTTGCAGTAGGCAGTGAGCCCATCTTTGGCGGACCGATTGCTACCGAACTCGGCACGGGGCCTGATCTCACCACAGCGAGGACAGAATTTCTGCCCGTCGGGCACTTCAGCCCGCTCGCGCACGGTCTTTCCCTGTTCTTCCATGCGCTTGCGATAGCTCTGCGTATGACGCCGCCGGAAACAGGCCTTGCAATATCGCGCCAGCCCATCGGCCATGCGCTTATTGCGCCCGAACTCGGAGATATTCTTTTCTTCCCCGCAGTCCGAGCACCGCTTAAACCCTTCCGGCGTTTCCACCGACCCCTCCTTTTCGATGTCCGATTTATTCCCTATTGCCCGCCTTTCTGGACGTATGACCTGACAAATTCCTCTGCGTTCTCTTCGAGAACTTCGTCTATTTCGTCCAGAATTGCATCGACATCGTCCGTGAGCTTCTCCTGCCGCTCCTGAACGTCCGGCGTCGCCGAGGCCTCGGTCTCCTCGACTTCGCTCTCGCGCCGCCCGGCCTGCTTCTGGCCGCCGGTGTCCTTGGTTGCCATGTCCTACCTCCACTTGGGGGACGTGCCTCTAGGCATATCTTCCCCGAACCGGGCGACATTTCGCGCCGATCGCCCAGCGATCTTGCCGTCTTGACTAGATAGCAAAACTATCTAATATGGGAGGCCGTACCCACAAGGAGGTTCGGATGTCCCCCCAGTCCCTGAGCATGGCAGGTGTGCTCCTCATCACAGTCCCGGGCGTGGCCTTCGGCGGCGTCACGCTGCTCAAGTTCCTGATGCGGAACGTCCCCGGTTACCTGGACAACCCCGTCCGGCGTGGCCTGTGGCGTGCAGGGCATGCCCATGCGGGCGTGCTGGTGCTGTTCGCGCTGGTGGCGATGCTGTACGTGGACCAGGCGGGCCTGCCGGACGGCGTCAAGGCTCTGACGCGGGTGTTGATCGTGGCCGCGCCGATTCTGATGCCGCTGGGTTTCTTCCTGTCGGTGGTGCGTCCGGGTGACACGAAGCCGAGCAGGTTGATCTGGTTGACGGTGGCGGGTGGGGTGTGCCTGGCGGCGGGCACGCTGACGCTGGGTGTGGGGCTGCTGTGAGGCGCGGCCGCCGGTCAGTCGCCGCCGGTCAGTCGCCGCCGGTCAGTCGCCGCCGGTCAGTCGCCGCCGGTCAGTCGCCGCCGGTGAGGGCGGCGACGAGGTCGGCGGCGGTGCGGCAGCGGTCGAAGAGTTCGCCGACGTGGGCTTTGGTGCCGCGCAGGGGCTCCAGGGTCGGCACGCGCTGCAGGGATTCGCGGCCGGGGATGTCGAAGATGACGGAGTCCCAGGATGCGGCGGCGACGGATTCGCTGTATTGGCGTAGGCAGCGGCCGCGGAAGTAGGCGCGGGTGTCGGTGGGCGGGCTTTCGACGGCGCGCTGGACTTCTTCCTCGGTGACGAGGCGCTGCATGCGTCCGCGGGCGACGAGGCGGTTGTAGAGGCCGCGGTCGGGCCGGATGTCGGAGTACTGCAGGTCGACGAGTTGGAGTCGGGGGTGGGACCAGGAGAGGCCGTCGCGGGAGCGGTAGCCTTCGAGGAGTTCGAGTTTGGCGACCCAGTCGAGCTCGCGGGAGAGCTGCATGGGGTCTTCGGCGAGGCGGGTGAGCACGGATTCCCAGCGGTCGAGGATGTCTTTGTTCATCTCTTCCTGGGCGGTGCCGCGCTCTTCGACGTATTTGCGGGCCTGCTCGAGGTATTCCATCTGGAGCTGGACGGCGGTGAGTTTGCGGCCGTCGCGCATGGCGATCTCGTAGCGGCAGGTGGGGTCGTGGGAGACGGCTCTGAGGGCTTGTACGGGGTTCTCGACGGCGAGGTCGCGGGTGAGGAAGCCGTCTTCGATCATGGCGAGGACGAGGGCGGTGGTGCCCAGCTTCAGGTATGTCGAGATTTCCGACATGTTGGCGTCGCCGATGATCACGTGGAGTCGCCGGTACTTCTCGGGGTCGGCGTGCGGTTCGTCCCGGGTGTTGATGATGGGCCGCTTGAGCGTGGTCTCGAGGCCGACTTCGACCTCGAAGAAGTCGGCCCGCTGGCTGATCTGGAAGCCTTCGCCGCGTGAGTCCTGGCCGATGCCGACTTTGCCGGCGCCGACGACGATCTGGCGGGAGACGAAGAAGGGGGTGAGGTGCCTGACGATGTCGGCGAAGGGGGTGGCGCGCCGCATGAGGTAGTTCTCGTGGCAGCCGTAGGAGGCGCCTTTGGCGTCGGTGTTGTTCTTGTAGAGCTGGATGGGCGCGTTGGAGGGGATGGCGGAGGCGCGGGTGGCGGCGTCGTACATGACGCGCTCGCCTGCCTTGTCCCAGATGACGGCTGCCCGGGGGTTGGTGCATTCGGGCGAGCTGTATTCGGGGTGGGCGTGGTCGACGTAGAGCCTGGCGCCGTTGGTGAGGATGACGTTGGCGAGGCCGAGGTCCTCGTCGGTGAGCTGGGTGGGGTCGGCGACCTCTCTGGCGAGGTCGAAGCCGCGCGCGTCGCGGAGCGGGTTCTCCTCTTCGAAGTCCCACCGTGCCCTGCGCGCGCGGGCCGCCGATGCGGCCAGGTAGGCGTTCACGACCTGTGAGGAGGTCACCATCGCGTTGGCGCCTGGCTGGCCGGGTACGGAGATGCCGTACTCGGTCTCGATGCCCATCACCCGACGCACCGTCATGCAACACCCTCTGTTCGTCCGGATCTGCCTATCCGCCGTTTATATGCCCGAGCCTATGCCCTTCACAGTGCCCCAGGGTCACAGAGTTATGGCACCGACGCCTTTTCAACCTGTACGGCGGGAGTTGTTGGGGTTTGTGTGCGTCTGCGGGGCTTGAGTAGCCGCTGGATGGGCCGTTCGGCAAAGGAGTACACGAGATACGACACCAGCACGGACGTCAGCACGGTCACGGTGGCGGTGGCCCAGGGGGGCAGGTGGCCGGTGAGCAAAGGGATGAGGGCCACGGCGAGCACGCTATGGAGGAGGTAAAGCGGGTATGTCGTGCCGCCGAGCGCGGTGAGCATTTTGGACGTTTTGAGCCTGAGTAGTCCGAGCGCGACGAGCGACATCAGCACGAAGATCAACGTGAGGGTGATGATGACGCTGATGTCGGTGACGGGCATGTTCTTGAACCCGGCCTGATCGATGCGCCGGTGGACGCGGCCGAGCGCGGAGTCGATGGACAGGCCGTATCCGGCGGCGACGTAGAGCCAGGGCAGCCAGGAGCTGCCGTGTTTGTGGATGAGGTACAGGGCCATGCCGGCGGCGAAGTAGGGCGCGTAGTCGGGCATGACGATCTCGCGGACGACCTCGTTGTCGAAGAGCTGGGCCTCCGCGAGCAGTTTGACGGCCAGGGCGGCGACCAGCCAGAGGCCAGTGAACGCGAGCACGCGCCCGTACGTGACCCCGACGATCACGAGGATGGCCATCAGCAGGTAGAAGCGGAGCTCGGCCCAGAGCGACCAGTAGACGCCGCTGGCGTCGGTGACCTTGAACAACCGCTGGAACATGGTGGCGTTCAGCAGGTATTCGCCTGGTGAAAGTTTTGGGTCGAGCGCCTTGGCGCCGGTGAGCCCGTAGACGGCCGCGACGGCGCCGAGGCTGAGCCAGTACGCGGGGTACAGGCGGACGAACCGGGACCGGGCGAACCCGCCGAGCCCGCGCCCCCAGACGGTCATGAGGATGACGAACCCGCTGATGATGAAGAACAGCTCGACGCCGAGGATGCCTAACCCCGCGATGGGCGCCAGCGCCGGGAACAGCTCGGCGGGCCGGTCTCCCCAGACGGAGGCGTACGCGACCAGGTAGTGGAAGGCGACGACGGCCAGGGCGGCGAGGAAGCGCAGCAGGTCGAGCTCGGCCAACCGGCCGCCCCCCCGAGCATGCTTGGGCCGGTTGGGTGCGTGCACGCCCCTTTTGACGTCACATCGATCACTTTGGTTCCAAAAACCTCACGAGTAACCGCTCTGCCTGCGCGATCACGTATGACGGCCTCCAGGGCCCGCTGTGAGCCTCGGCCACGCCCGAAGGTCTTGGGGCCTGCGCTCGGCACCCCGCCGCGCCCTGTGCGGCTTCCAGAAGCCCGCGATGGCCGCTGAGGGCGGCGCCCCCATGAGCGGGTGCTGAAGGCACGGCACGGGCCGAGGCTGACACCGCCGTCGCCGGGCGGCAGCCGGATGTGCCTGAGCGTGCCTGAGCTCGGGCAGGCGGGACGCGTCGCGTTCTTCCGGCCACGGCCACAGGCTCAGTGTGCGGACACGCGAACGGGAGGGCCGTGGCAGGCCCTCCCGTTGGGCGGTGTTACAGGTACTGGCCGGTGTTGGCGACGGTGTCGATGGACCGGCCGGCTTCGGTGCCCTGCTTGCCGGAGACCAGCGTGCGGATGTAGACGATCCGCTCGCCCTTCTTGCCGGAGATGCGGGCCCAGTCGTCGGGGTTGGTGGTGTTGGGCAGGTCCTCGTTCTCGGAGAACTCGTCCACACAGGCCGTGAGCAGGTGCTGCACCCGCAGGCCCTTCTTGCCGGTCTCGAGGAACTGCTTGATGGCCATCTTCTTGCCCCGGTCGACGATGTTCTGGATCATCGCACCGGAGTTGAAGTCCTTGAAGTAGAGGACTTCCTTGTCGCCGTTGGCGTAGGTCACCTCGAGGAAGCGATTCTCCTCGCTCTCGGTGTACATGCGCTCGACGACGCTCTGGATCATGCCCTGGATGGTGCCCTCGCGGGAGTCGGAGTGCTCCGCCAGGTCGTCCGGGTGCAGCGGGAGGTCGGCGATGAGGTACTTGGAGAAGATGTCCTTGGCCGCCTCGGCGTCCGGCCGCTCGATCTTGATCTTGACGTCCAGGCGGCCGGGCCGCAGGATCGCCGGGTCGATCATGTCCTCGCGGTTGGAGGCGCCGATGACGATGACGTTCTCCAGGCCCTCGACGCCGTCGATCTCCGACAGCAGCTGAGGGACGATGGTGTTCTCCACGTCGGAGGACACGCCGGAGCCTCGGGTGCGGAAGATCGAGTCCATCTCGTCGAAGAACACGATCACCGGGGTGCCCTCTGAGGCCTTCTCACGGGCCCGCTGGAAGACCAGGCGGATGTGCCGCTCGGTCTCGCCGACGTACTTGTTGAGCAGCTCGGGGCCCTTGATGTTGAGGAAGAAGCTCTTGCCTGACTGGCCGGTCTTCTCCGCGACCTGCTTGGCCAGGGAGTTGGCGACGGCCTTGGCGATGAGCGTCTTGCCGCAGCCGGGCGGGCCGTACAGCAGCACGCCCTTGGGGGGCCGGAGCTTGTGCTCGCGGAACAGGTCGGCGTGCAGGTAGGGCAGCTCGATGGCGTCCCTGATCTGCTCGATCTGCCTGCTGAGGCCGCCGATCTCCTCGTAGGAGATGTCGGGGACCTCCTCCAGCACGAGCTCTTCGACTTCGGACTTGGGTATGCGCTCGTAGACGTAGCCGGAGCGGGGCTCGAGCAGGAGCGAGTCGCCGGCCCTGATGGGCTGGCCGACCAGCGACTCGGCCAGTCGCACGACGCGCTCTTCGTCGGCGTGCGAGATGACCAGGGCCCGCTTGCCCTCGTCGAGCAGTTCTTTGAGCATCACGATCTCGCCGACCTCTTCGTAGCCGAGGGCCTCGACCACGTTGAGTGCCTCGTTGAGCATGACCTCCTGGCCACGCCGCAGCGAGTCGACGTCGACGGCAGGGCTGACGTTCACGCGGAGCTTGCGGCCGCCGGTGAACACCTCGATGGTGCCGTCTTCTCTGGCCTCGAGGAAGGTGCCGAAGCCGGATGGCGGCTGCGCCAGCCGGTCGACCTCCTCCTTGAGAGCTACGATTTGGTCCCTGGCCTCCTTGAGTGTGGCCACCAGGCGCTCGTTCTGGCCGGTCACGGCCGCGAGATTCGCCTGTGCCTCATGGAGACGCTCTTCGAGGACCCTGGCCTGACGGGGTGACTCGGCCAGCTTCCGCCTCAGCGCGGTGATCTCCTCCTGGAGGAAGGAGACCTGTGTTGAAAGATCAGCGACCTCCCGTTCGCGCTGCGCGGCTCGAGCCTCAGCATCATCGCGAGCTGCCACGCCCCGTCACCTCCTTCCCAGTCGAGGGCGACTACTTAGGACCTTACCTATCTCGGGCCCCTCCGTAACCTGGCCGGGCAGTGTTCGTAGAGTGACATTCAGTATTCGGTGATTAATCCTCAATCGTGCGTTTAATACTCCCAGCACATGAACACGGCAATCTGTTCCCGTGTCACGCACCAACGCACCCCCGTGGCCAAATTGTCATAGTTCTTCGGTGGTCCCCTTCGGTCGACGGCGTCTCGGCGGGGGTGTCACTCCGTCCGCCATGCGGCGGGCGGAGACGAGGAACCCCGTGTGGCCGATCATCCGATGATCCGGTCTTACCGCGAGTCCTTCGACATGCCAGTCGCGAACCAGGGTCTCCCACGCATGTGGCTCGGTGAAACACCCGTGATCGCGAATCGTCTCGACCGTCTTGGACATCTGCGTGGTCGTGGCGACATAACAGCAGATCACACCGCCTGGCGTGAGCGCCTTGGCGGCGGCGTCGACGCACTCCCACGGAGCGAGCATGTCGAGGATCACCCGGTCGACGTCGACCTCGTCGATGGAGGCCACGAGGTCGCCGACGACCAGGCGCCAGTTGGCGTCCATGGGGTCGGCGAAGAACCTCTCGACGTTCTTGCGCGCCACGTCCGCGAACTCCTGGCGCCGCTCGTACGAGGTGACGTGTCCGTCGGGGCCGACGGCGCGCAGCAGGAAGCACGTCAGCGCGCCGGAGCCGACCCCGGCCTCGATCACCCGCGCGCCCGGGAAGATGTCGGCCATGCCGACGATCATCGAGGCGTCCTTGGGGTAGATGACGGCCGCGCCGCGCGGCATGGCGAGCGTGTAGTCCTGCAGCAGGTGGCGGAAGGCGAGGTACTGAGTGCCCCCCGAGGAGCGCACGACGGAGCCTTCAGGCTGCCCGATCAGGTCGCTGTGCGGGATGGCGCCCTTGTGGGTGTGGAAGACGCCGTCCTCTTTGAGCGTGATCGTGTGGCGTTTGTTCTTGGGGTCGGTGAGCTGCACCTGATCCCCTGCCCGGAAAGGCCCATGCCTGCGGAAACCCATGGTCGCAAGGTTATAGGGCTTTCGGGTGGCCGCGGACGCACGGTATCTATGGGGGATGCTACCGCGTGATGTGGTCTCGACAGGTCCCCTGATTCTGCGGCCTCCCATGGATGAGGACACCGAGGGGATCGTCAGGACGTGTGATGATCCGGTGACCGCCCGGTTCCTGCCGAGGCTGCCGTCGCCGTTCGGGCCGGAGGACGCGCGCGGCTACTTCGACCTGGCCGCGCAGAAGTGGGCGGGCGGCGGCGCGGAGTTCGCGATCACGGAGAACGGCCAGTACGTCGGCTCCGTCGGCGTCCGGCCGCCGGACCACTGGGGCGTGGCCGAGATCGGCTACATGGTGGCGCCGTGGGCCAGGGGCAAGAACGTGGCGGGCACGGCGGTCAGGGCGGTCACCGACTGGGTGTTCGACCACGGCGTGCGCAGGGTGGAGCTGCAGACCGCGGTGGAGAACGTCGCGAGCCTGCGCGTGGCGTACAAGACGGGCTTCCACGAGGAGGGGCGGCGGCGGGACGCCAAGCGGCTGCGGGACGGGCGCTACGTCGACATGGTCACCTTCGCCCGCCTGGAGGGGGACGCGGCACCGGCGGCGGAGCCGTACCTGCCGTTCTTCGAGGGCGGGGAGCTGAGCGACGGGGTGGTGCGGCTGGTGCCGATCGCCGTGGAGGACGCGGCCGACTACCACCGCATGCTGGCCGATCCGAGCGTGGCGCGGTACCACGTGGGGCCGCCGAGCACGCTGGAGGAGGACGAGCGCCGCTGCCGGTACACCGGCTACTGGTGGGCCTCGGGTCAGCGGATCGAGCTGGCGATCAGGGACGCGGCCTCGGGGGCGTTCGCGGGGCACGTGCAGCTGACGCAGGTCGTTCCGGTGCTGGGGCAGGCCATGGTGGGCTACTCCCTGGTGCCCGAGTACCGGGGGAAGGGGTTCATGACGCGGGCGGTCACGCTGCTGGTGGACTGGGCGTTCGCGAACACGCCCCTGCACCGGGTCGTGGCCGGCACCGACACGGAGAACACGGGCTCGCACCGGGTCCTGGAGCGTTCCGGGTTCAGCAGGGAGGGCGTGCACCGGGAGCTGTTCGTCAGGGCGGACGGGACGCGGGCCGACGACGTGGCGTGGTCGCGTCTGCGGCCCTCGTGACAGAGTCGTGACAGAGCGGTAGAGATACGGTGCCTGCGGTCGTTCAGGGTAAAAATCCGGATTTCCGGTTGAGGGCTAGTCAAGGGGCGCGTCGGGGGCGATAGTCAGGGCACCCGCCCTTGAGGTCGCGTGATCGGGCCGCGCGATCCCATCCCCCTCCCCGGAGGGACCACCGCGATGCCATACAACCGTGCCGATGTCGCCATGCGTGAACTCATCGCCTCGTTCTCCTGTCTGGAGGCCGCGGACCTCGTCGATCGGCTGGCGAGAGGCGCCGCCGCCGTCACGGGCTCGGCCTACGCGGGGTTCGTGCGCGTGGACGCGCTGCGGCTGGAGGCGGAGCCCATCCACATGCACGGGCCTGCGGGCGATCCGCTGCGCGTGCGCCGGTGGCTGGCCGAGTCGGGGGTGCTGAAGGAGCTCGCGACGTCGCCGGCGGCCGTGCGGCTGGCGCACGACGTGACCGTGGGCGAGCCGGGTTTCCTCGCCGCTCCCGTGCCGCTGGCGACGCGGGACCACACGTTCGTGTGGGTCGCGGGGCGGGCGTTCGGGGACGCGGACGAGCATCTGCTGAGCCGCTTCGCCACGGCCGCGGGGCGGGCGCTGGAGGCGGCGAGCGGGCTGGAGGCGGCTGTGCGGCTGCTGCGCGGCGTACGGGCCTTCCGGCCCCGCTAGCCGCCCGCCGGCGTACAGTACGAGCCTTCCGCCCCCTGGCCGCCCGCCGGCGTACGGTACGAGCCTCCCTGTCCCGTTGGCCGCCCGCCGGCCGCGCTGTCACGCCACACGAGACCGCCGGCCGCTGTCCTGACCGGCGGCACGAGTCGTACGCATGCGAAACGCCCGCGCCCCGAGGCTCGGGACGCGGGCGTTCGGGTGAGGTCTTACCCCCGGTGCGCCTCGAAGCGGAGGGTACGGGAGACGCCCACCCGGACCGTCGTCCCGGGGGCGATGGTGACCGGTTCGTTCGGCGGGATGTCGTAGAAGTTAGGGTCGCCCGGCGGCTGGATCTGGGTGCCGTTGACCGAGCCCAGGTCGACCAGGTTGACGTCCCACCCGTCCAGCGCCACCCGCAGGTGGCGGCGCGAGACGGAGCCGTCCGGGCTCGTCACCTTGGCGGGCCTGGCACTGCCGCCGGCCACCTCGGGCGCCCGCTCCGGGTCGCGGCCCAGCAGGTAGTCGCTCTCCAGCGGCAGCGCGGTGCCGTCGTCGAGGATGAGGACGCCGAGCGACGGGCGCGGCCCCTTGTAGGGGACGAGGGTGCGCTGGACCAGCGCGATGCCGCAGACGGCGCAGTAGGGCGAGCGGGGGTCGTTGAAGTGGTCGTTCTTGCAGTCGACGCCGTAGACCAGGGGGCGGTCGCCGTGCTCCTGCTGCTCCTGCGGCGGCGGGCCCGGCTGGTCGAAGTGGTCGGGGGTGCCGAGCACGGGCGGCGCGGGCTGGTCGAAGTGGTCGGGCGCGCCCATGGGCTGCGGAATCGGCTGGTCGGGGACGCCGTTGCCGGGGGGCGGCGGCTCGTCGTACGAGGGGAACTGCTGCTCCGGCAAGGGCAGCGGCTGCTCGTGCGGCGGCGGGAAGAAGGGCGGGGGTTGGTCCTGCGGCATGCCGAACGGCGGCTGGTCCTGCGGCGCGCCGAACGGCGGCTGGTCCTGCGGCATGCCGAACGGCGGCTGGTCCTGCGGCGCGCCGAAGGACGACGGCTGCTCCACGGGCGCGGGCTGTGGGCCCGACGGCGCCCCCTGCACGACCGGCGGCTGGTCGGCCAGCGGGTAGGGAGGCCGTTCGACCGGCGGGGGCGGCTGGATCAGGTCGGCCTCGATGTGGATGGCCGTGGCGGGCATCTCGCTGGTCAGCGCTCTGGACGGGGCGGACGCCGCGGGCGCCGCGGGCGCCGCGGGCTGGTCGGTGAAGTCGCCGATGAGGCCGCCGCCGTGCACCACGCCGCCTTCGAAGCGGACCGCGGGGTGCGGGCTGCCGGCGCCGGGCAGGCTCAGCTCGACCCGCTCGACAGGGCCGGAGACGAGCCGGTCGGCCCAGGTGAGCGAGTCGCTGCCGGCCAGCCGCGTGTCACCGCCCAGGGTGGCGATGTTGGCCGCGGCCGAGCCGCTGACCAGGACGGCCACTCCCCCGCCCACGGGGCCCGCGACCGCGCACGTCGCCGGGTCGCCCGCCATGTTGGCCGCCAGCACCTGCGCGGCGCGGCGGGCTAGCGCCCTGCCGTCGCCGCCGGACGCGGCCGTCTCGCGCAGCGCGTCGAGCAGGTCGTCGGCGATGGACTCGCCGGCGTCGCAGACCAGCAGCAGCCCGCCCACGTAGGCGACCAGCCCGTCCCCAGGAAGCGGACGCACCACTCCGAAGCCTTGGTCGGTCATGCGTCCTCCCTCATGACGACCGCGCTGCGCTGCTCATAGGTGCCCTCGCTGCGCTCGGTCACTCATCTCTCCTCCCCGGAAGCCGGCGATGTTACGGCACCCGCACTGCCGTGCCGGCCACCAGCCATACGCATACCCAGACGAAGAGGCCGTGTCCCGGCCTCCTCGTCTCCATTCGGTGAACAGGGTGGGCCGCAACAAACCCCTCAACTGTGCAAGTTTGGCCAAACAGAACACTATCGGCCAGTCGTCGCATCGCAGAAATCGCCGGAGTCGGCTCCGGGCCACCCGAAACTGCTGGACACGACCCTAGCCCGGGGTCGCCGCTTAAACGAGTGGGACAAATCAGACGCCCGCGAACACCCGGTTCACATCCGCCGTGGAGAGCACGCCGTAGATCTCGCCGCCGCTCTCCACGAGCAGGTACTCGCTGCCCGGGGCCTCGCGCATGGCGTCGATGAGCGGCTCGCCGGTCAGGTCGGCCGGGAGCATCATGGCGGGCTCCAGGGACTTGGCGACGGAGCCGACGTTCACCCAGGGGCGGCGGTGCTCGGGGGTGGCCTGCACGGCGGCCTCGTGGACGATGGCGAGGGGCTCGCCCTCGTGGCCGATCACGACGATCGCGCCCGCGCCGCGCTCGGCGGCCTGCCGCAGCGCCTCGGCCAGCGGCGTCTCGGCGGTCACCGGGATCGCCCTGCGGGCCAGGGCGCGCGCGTTGACGCGCGGGATCCTCGCCCGGATCTTGGCCACGCGCAGCGACTGTGAGGCGCCGAGCCAGATGAAGGCGGCCAGCACGAACGGCCAGACCAGGCCCGTGAGAGCGAGCTCCTCGCCGGCTCCCAGCGTCGTGGCGATCGAGAACACGACGAGCGCCACGGCCAGCACCCGCCCGCCCCAGGCGGCCACGACGGTGCCGGAACCGGGGCTCTTGGTGAGCTTCCACACCCCGGCGCGCAGCATCCTGCCGCCGTCGAGCGGCAGCCCGGGCAGCAGGTTGAAGACGCCGACGATGAGGTTGGAGACCCACAGCTGCCAGATGAGCACCTCGGCGATGCCGCCGCTGTTGATCACGTACACGTCGGCGGCCAGGCCGAGCCCGCCGAGGCCGAGCGAGAGCGCCGGCCCCGCGGCGGCGACCATGAACTCCTTGCCCGGCGTGGGCGGCTCCTTCTCGATCTCCGACACGCCGCCGAGCAGGTAGAGGGTGATCCTGCGCACCGGGAGGCCGTACCCCTTGGCGAGCAGGCTGTGGGCCAGCTCGTGCAGCAGCACCGACACGTACAGGAGCACCGCGAACACCAGCGCCATCGCGTACGCGGCCAGGTCGTCGAGGTCGGGCAGCATCTCTTGGAAGCGCGAGCGGAAGATCACCGTGATGAACACCGCGACGATGAACCACGACCACGAGACGTAGACCGGAATGCCGAACGGCTTCCCCATCCGAAGACCGGAGAATTCCTGTTGGGGGCTCTGCTCGCTCACCGCACTCCTCGAGCGTCCATTACGTGCTGTTGCTGCCTTGATGCTACGCGCCTGACGGAGCGATCATCGTTTCGCGGAGGCCATTCTGTCGTGGTCTTGACCTAGAGTGCGGTGCATGACGTTGACCGAACCGGTGATCATCGGAGCTCTCTCCCCGTCCCGGGCGGGCGACTTCATGACATGTCCGCTGCTCTACCGCTTCCGGGTGATCGATCAGCTCCCCGAGAAGCCGTCGCCGGCGGCGGTGCGCGGCACGATGGTGCACGCGGTCCTGGAGCGCCTCTACGACCTTCCGGCGCCGCGGCGTTCGGTCCAGGCGGCGATGGAGCTGCTGGAGCCGCAGTGGCAGCGGCTGCTGGCCGAGGACCCGCAGTACGCGCAGATGTTCGCCGACGAGGCCGAGCAGGCGGAGTGGCTGACGCAGGCGCGCGGCATGCTGGAGCGCTACTTCACGCTGGAGGACCCGACGCGGCTCGAGCCCGCCGAGCGGGAGCTCTACGTGGAGGCGGTCCTCGACGGCGGGCTGATGCTGCGGGGCTACGTCGACCGGCTCGATGTGGCGCCGACCGGCGAGGTCCGGGTGGTCGACTACAAGACGGGCAGCGCGCCGGGGCCCGACTTCGAGGCCAAGGCGCTGTTCCAGATGAAGTTCTACGCGCTGGTGCTGTGGCGGCTGCGCGGCCGGGTGCCGCGGCTGCTGCAGCTGGTCTATCTGGGCGGGCAGGGCGAGGTGCTGCGGTACGCGCCGGACGAGGCCGACCTGCTGGCCACCGAGCGCAAGGTGATGGCGCTGTGGACGGCGATCGAGCGGTCGCTGGAGTCGGGCGAGTGGCGGGCGCGACGGAGCCGGCTGTGCGACTGGTGCGATCACCAGGCGCTGTGCCCGGAGTTCGGCGGCACCCCGCCCCCGGTGCCCGACCGCCGGCCCGGCGACACGGTGCGCGGCCACCGCCGCTCGGCCACCGACGAGCTCTGACCCCCACCTGAGGTCCTGCGGGGTATGCGCCCGTCCGCCCTGGTCCTGGCGGCCGCGGCGTGCCGGCCACCGCCGGGGGCGCTGGTTGCCGGCGGGTGGCCAGGAGCAGGGAGGAGCGTACGGGCGGCAATCCTCCCGAGGGAGGAGGTTACGGGCTCTCACCTCGCCCTACAGTGAAGCGGTGCGCATAGACCGGACCACGTTCCACGACACGGTGCTCGCCGGAGTGGTGGCCGCGGCGTCGGTGGCGCTGTTCGTGCTCTACGTCCCGGACCGGCCCCAGGCGGAGGGCCTGCCGGTCGAGGGCGTGCGGATGCCGGACCCGCTCGGCGGGGTGCTGCTGGTGCTGGCGTGCGTTCCGGTGGCGATGCGCAGGCGGTGGCCGCTGGCGGCCCTGTGTGCGTGGCTGGTCCCGGAGACGTTGCTGGCCGTGCTCGGCTACGGGACCGGCGTGTCCGGGCTGGCCGGGCTGCTGCTGCTCTACACGGTGGCGTCCTGTCGCGGGCTGGCGGTCGCGCTGGGCGGGCTGCTGGTCTCGCTGGCGGCGTACACGCTCGGCGCGCTGGCGGGCCCGGTCAGGGCGGCGAGCTGGAGCGAGCACGTCGTGGTGGCCGTGGTGCTGGTGGCGGTGTGGGGTGCGGGCCGGAGTCTGCGGCTGCGCCGGGCGTACCTGGACGAGCTCAAGGACCGGGCCGAACGGCTGGAGCGGGCGCACGCCGCCGACACGAGGGCGGCCAGGGCCGAGGAGCGCTCCCGGATCGCCCGCGAGCTGCACGACGTGGTCGCCCACCACGTGAGCGTGATGACCGTGCAGGCCGCCGCGGCGCGCCGGGTGCTGGCCTCCGATCCCGACCTGGCGCAAGAGGCGCTGTCGGCGATCGAGCACACGGGCCGGATGGCGATGACCGAGATGCGCAACATCGTCGGCGTGCTGCGTACCGACGCCCGGGCCGAGCTGGGCCCGCAGCCCGGCGTGCGGGACCTGCCCGCGCTGGCCGAGCAGATGCGCGAGGCCGGGCTGCCCACGCGGCTGCTGGTGGAGGGAGAGCCGCTGCCGCTGCCCGCCGGCGTCGATCTGGCCGCCTACCGGCTGGTCCAGGAGGGGTTGACGAACAGCCTGCGGCACGCCGGGCCGGGGGCGAAGGCGGTGGTGACCGTCCGCCACGACCCCCATGAGCTGGACGTACGGGTCGAGGACGACGGGCTGGGCGCGGCCGGACCGTCCTCGCGGTCAGGGCACGGTCTGGTGGGGATTCGCGAGCGGGTCGAGCTCTATGGTGGAATCCTGAGCATCGGTCCGCTACCGAGCGGGGGTTTCGAAGTGCGGGCGAAGTTCCCGTTGAAGGATGGCCAGTCACTCGCTCCTCCGGCATGAAGGCTGGAGCCTGCCCTACTGACTGGGGCGGGCAGGAGTGACCAGACCCAGCCACCACGTACAAGGAGGTGACCTTGGTGGCTACGTTGGACACACGTCAGCAGATCCACTCCGCCGTGCTTCCTCAGCGGCGGACCCTGGAATCCGCGTCAGCAGACAACCCCGGAGCAGGGACGAAACGGGACGCGGAGGCCTTCAGGCAGCGGAGTGCCCAACATGGTCAAGGGGAGACTCACCGCGCATCACCTGGCGTGGCGGGCGTCACCCGCGCAAGCGGAGCACGCGGTCGTGAGACCGTGGAACGGCTGCGCCGCCTGGCTCCCGTGCGGGCCATCCATATAGAAACGGTGCGGTTCGACACTCACGCCTTGGCCGCGGGCCGGCCGCTGGAAGGCGTGGAGTATCAGCACGGCACCTTGCACGGTTATGAGGTGCGCGAGTACCTGCTGGAGAAGTGGGGCCGGGCGTGCGCCTACTGCGCGGCGGAAAACACTCCGCTGAACATCGACCACATCCAGCCGCGTTCCCGAGGCGGCTCTGACCGGATCAGCAACCTGACCGTAGCATGCGTGCCGTGCAACCAGTCCAAGAACAACATGCCAGTCACCGAGTTCCTTGCCAGGCGCCCGGCGATCCTGGCCCGGCTGCTCGCCCAAGCCAAGACACCGCTGCGGGATGCGGCCGCTGTCAATGCCACCAGGCGGGCTCTATACGCGTCGTTGACAGCGACCGGCCTGCCCGTGCGCCGCGGCAGCGGCGGCCGCACGAAATGGAACCGGCACCGCACCGGTGCCCCCAAATCCCACACCCTCGATGCCCTCCACGTGGGGCAACTCGATCACGTGGCGTCCTGGCCGAGCCGGATGCTCGTCGTCGCCGCCACCGGCAGAGGCACCTACTGCCGGACCCGCACCGACGCCTTCGGCTTTCCCCGGCTGCGCCTGCCCCGCACCAAGCAAATCCACGGCTACCAGACCGGAGACCTCGTACGCGCGATCGTGCCAAAGGGCAAGCACGCCGGAACCCACACCGGGCGAGTCGCCGTCCGCACCTCCGGCAGCCACACCGTCCAGACCACCACCGGCCCCATCAAGACCTTGTACAAGCACCTCCGCCTGCTCCAGCGAGCCGACGGCTACGGCTACACGACCCAGAGAGAACAACACCCGTGCGCACCCTGACGGCGGTCCGCCTGGCGACGCAGCGTCTGGCCCTGTCCCACAACGCGGCAGTCGGTTATCTGTCCGGCCTGAAGGCCAAAGTATTCACCAAGAAGGTCCAATGACGATCAGAGTGCTGCTGGTGGACGACCAGCCGCTGCTGCGTACGGGATTTCGCCTGATTCTGGAGGCCGAGCCCGACATCACGGTGGTGGGCCAGGCCGGCGACGGCAAGGACGCGATGGAGCAGACGCGCGCGCTGCTGCCCGACGTGGTCCTCATGGACATCCGGATGCCCGGGGTCGACGGCATCGAGGCGACCCGCAGGATCGTGCGGGAGGCGGCGCCCACGGCGCATGTGCCCAAGGTGCTGGTGCTGACGACGTTCGACCTGGACGAGTACATCGTGGAGGCGCTGCGCTCGGGGGCCTCCGGGTTCCTGCTGAAGGACGTGCCGCCCGATGAGCTGGTGCAGGCGATCCGGGTGGTGGCGGCCGGGGACGCGATCGTCGCGCCGAGTGTGACGCGGCGGCTGCTCGACAGGTTCGCCACACGCCTTCCCTCGGCCTACGAACAGCCCGCTCCGGCGCGGCTCGACCGGCTGACCGAGCGGGAGCTGGAGGTCCTGCGGCTGATCGCCAAGGGCATGTCCAACGCGGAGATCGCGGCCAAGCTCGTGGTGAGTGAGACGACGGTCAAGACACACGTCGGGAACGTGCTGACCAAGCTGGGGCTGCGCGATCGCGTACAGGCCGTGGTGCTGGCCTACGAGACGGGGCTGATCACCCCGGGCACCTATTCCTGATCCGGGGCGCCGCGCCGGGTGCTCAGCGCCCTGAGCGGGGGCCTGGCGCCGCGTGCTCAGCGACCTGAGCGCGGGCCGCGGCCCCCACACAGCCCATCGGGCCACGGCCCCCCACGGCCCAACGGGCTACAGCCTGCACCCGGCCCGATCAGGGCCCGCGCCGCGGCCGGCGCGGGCGGGCCCGGGAGCCGAGGTCAGGAGGCGGTGGCGGTGGCGGCGGCGGGCGCCGGGGCGTTCTCCGGGAAGTGGCACGCGACGCGGTGGCCGCCGGCCAGCTCCTCCAGCGGCGGCTCGACCTTCTTGCAGATCTCCTGCGCCTTCCAGCACCGCGTGTGGAAGCGGCACGCCGGCGGCGGGTTGAGCGGGCTGGGCACGTCGCCCGTCAGGCGGATGCGCTCGCGTTCCTTGCGCGCCTTCGGGTCCGGCACGGGCACGGCCGACAGCAGGGCGTTCGTGTACGGGTGCATCGGCGAGGCGTAGAGCTGCTTCCGCTCGGCGATCTCGACGATCTTGCCCAGGTACATGACGGCCACCCGGTCGCTGATGTGCCGCACCACCGACAGGTCGTGGGCGATCACGACGTAGGTGAGGTCCAGCTCGTTCTGCAGGTCCTCGAGCAGGTTGACGACCTGGGCCTGGATGGACACGTCGAGCGCGGAGACCGGCTCGTCGGCGATGATCAGCTTGGGCTTGAGCGCGAGCGTGCGGGCGATGCCGATGCGCTGCCGCTGGCCGCCGGAGAACTCGTGCGGGTAGCGGTTGTAGTGCTCGGGGTTGAGCCCGACCAGGGCGAGGATGTCCTGGACTGCCCGCTTGATGCCGTGCTCGGTCTGCACACCCTGGATGCGGAACGGCGCGCCGACGATGGTGCCGACCGTGTGGCGGGGATTGAGCGACGAGTACGGGTCCTGGAAGATCATCTGCATGTCGCGGCGGAGCGGCCTGAGCCTGCCCTGCCCCATGTGCGTGATGTCCTGGCCCTCGAAGATCACCTTGCCCGCGGTGGGCTCGATGAGGCGGGTGACCAGGCGGCCGGTGGTGGACTTGCCGCAGCCGGACTCCCCCACCAGGCCGAGCGTCTCGCCCTTGAACACGTCGAAGCTGATCCCGTCAACGGCCTTGACGGCCCCGACCTGGCGCTTGAGGAGGCCCTTGGTGACAGGGAAGTGCTTCTCCATGCTCTGCACGGAAAGCAGCGGCTCTTTCGTCGGCTCGGTCACTGGGTCTCCAGCAGTGGCTTGATCTCGTTCTCCCACAGCTCCCGCCGCTCCGTCCTGTCCATGTGGCAGCGCACCAGGTGGCCGCCCTCGGTCTGGAGCAGGCCGGGCGCCTCGGTCTTGGCCTTGCCCCCGGTGCGCTCGGCGTACGGGCAGCGGGGGTGGAAGGCGCAGCCCGACGGCACGTTGATCAGGGACGGCGGGGAGCCCTTGATCGGCAGCAGCCGCTCGGTGGGCTCCCGGTCGAGCCGGGGCATCGATCCCAGTAGACCCCATGTGTAGGGGTGCTCGGGACGGTAGAAGATGTCGTCGGCGCTGCCGTACTCGATGCACTTGCCGGCGTACATGACCAGGATGTCGTCGGACAGCTCGGCCACCACGCCGAGGTCGTGCGTGATGATGATCAGCGCGGAGTTGAACTCGCGCTGCAGGTCGACCATGAGGTCGAGGATCTGGGCCTGCACGGTCACGTCGAGCGCGGTGGTCGGCTCGTCGGCGATGAGCAGCTCGGGGTCGCACGACAGCGCCATGGCGATCATGGCGCGCTGGCGCATGCCGCCGGAGAACTCGTGCGGGTAGGAGTCGACGCGGCGCTGCGGCTCGGGGATGCCGACGCGGCCGAGCATGTCGATGGCGTGCTTCTTGGCCACGGCCTTGGTGACCTTGTGGTGGATGCGGTACGCCTCGATGATCTGGTCGCCGACCGTGTAGAAGGGGTGCATCGACGACAGCGGGTCCTGGAAGATCATCGACATCTTCTTGCCGCGCAGCCCGCGCACGTGCTCCTGGGAGGCGCCGACGAGCTCCTCGCCGTCGAGCCAGATCTCCCCGGAGATGTTGGCGCCCTTGCCCTTGTGCAGTCCGAGGATGCCGAGGCTGGTGACCGACTTGCCGGAGCCGGACTCGCCGACGATGCCGAGCGTCTTGCCACGCTCGAGGTCGAACGTCAGCCCGTCGACGGACTTGACCAGGCCGTCGTCGGTCGGAAAGTGGATCTTGAGGTCCTTGACCTGCAGAAAAGCGGTCACGTCAGCCTCACCCTCGGGTCCACGACCGCGTAGAGCAGGTCGACGATCAGGTTGGCGATGATGATGAAGGCGGCCGCGACCAGGGTGACGCCCATCACCTGGGGAAGGTCGTTGCGCTCGATGGCGTCCCTGGCGTACTTGCCGATGCCGGGCAGCGAGAAGGTGCTCTCGGTCAGCACGGCGCCGCCGAGCAGCAGGCCGAGGTCCAGGCCGAACATGGTCAGCACCGGGGTGAGCGTGGCTCTCAGCCCGTGTTTGAGCACCACGGCCCGTTCGGGCAGGCCCTTGGCTCTGGCCGTGCGTATGTAGTCCTCGGACATGGTCTCGAGCATGCCCGCCCTGGTGAGCCGGGCGTAACCGGCGGCGTACAGGAAGGCGAGCGTGATCCAGGGCAGCATGAGGTTGCTGGCCCAGGTGAGCGGGTCCTCGCTGAAGGGGACCCAGTCGGCGACGTCGCCGACGAGGCCGAGCTGGTCGCGGAAGATGGCCAGCGACACGATGCCGGTGAAGAAGATCGGCAGCGACACGCCGGCCAAGGCGACGCCCATGGAGAGGCGGTCGAAGAAGCTGCCGCGCCGCAGCGCGGACACCACGCCGGTGGCCACGCCGAAGATCACCCACACCACGGCCGCGCCGAGCGCCAGCGACAGGGTGATCGGTATGCGGTCGAGCAGGTCGGGAAGGACCGGGTTCTGCGTGACGTACGAGTAGCCGAGGCAGGGCGCCGGGCACAGCTCGACGCCGGGGCCGTAGTTGCGCTCCACGCCGACGAAGATGCCCTTCACGAACCGCCCGTACTGGACGACCAGCGGGTCGTAGAACCCCAGCCGGATCGCGGTCTCGTGGATGACCTGGTCGTTGGCGGCCTTGCCGACGTACCGCGAGGCGAGGTTGTCAGCGGACATCCCAGCGAGCCGAGGCACGAGGAAGAAGATGGCGAACGTCGCGATGCTCACCACGAAGAGCAGCATGACGGCCGCTATCAACCGTCTGAGAATGTATGTGAACACTGATCTCGGCCATGGCGGCCGGGCCTCGTGAGCCCGGCCGCCGGAGCCTTCACCTGCTTTCGACGTACGTGTCCGGCGAGGCCGCCTGACCTGCTACTTGGTGCCGAGCGTGAGGTACTCGTACATGCCCCAGTTCTGGCTGACGAAGACGTTCTTCAGCGTGGGCGGCCGGTAGAACAGGCCGTGCGCCCAGACGTAGGGGAGGATGTACGCGGAGTCCATGACCTCCTTGTCGACCGCCGCCCAGATCGCGTTGCGCTTGGTGGCGTCGGTCTCCGCGGCCGCCTGGTCGATGAGCGTGTCGATCTTGGGGTCCTTCACGCTCAGGTTGGTGTTGCCGGCGTCGCGGATGACGCGGCTGTCGACGATCTGCTGGAAGAAGCCGAAGCCCTCGGGGTAGTCGGCGCCCCAGCCGTAGACCATGAGGCCGAGGTTGTTCTTCTTGGCGAAGTCGGGCTTGCCGGCGTACAGCTTGAAGTAGTCACCCTGCGGGTAACCCTTGATCTCCAGCTTGATGCCGACGCGGCCGAGCGACTGCTGCAGCGACTCGGCGGTCAGCTTCTCGGCGGCGCGCTCGTTGCGGTAGGAGATGGTGGTGCTGAAGCCGTTGGGCTGGCCACAGGCCGTCAGCTCCTCCTTGGCCTTGGCGATGTCGCCGGTCGGGTTCGCCTCGACGCCGTACGGGTCGATCTTCTGGTAGCCGGTCATCTTCGACGGCATGAGGCTCAGCGCGATGTCGCCACCGGCGTCCGGGCCGCCGTAGGCGCCCTGGAGGGCGGAGCGGTCGGCCGCGTACATCACGGCCTTGCGGCAGTGGATGTTGTCGAACGGCTTGACGTCACCGTTGATGTTGGTGAACCAGGTCCGGTCGATCGGGGCCGAGTCGGCGTACTGCTTGACCTTGGGGTCGGTCAGGACCGTCTTGCGGGCGTTGGCCGCGACACCGGTGCTGTTGATCTTGATGTCGATCTTGCCGGACAGCAGACGCTGGTCGAGGTCGTCCTCGTTCTGGCCGAGCAGCACCTCGACGGAGTCGTTGAGCTGCTTGCGGTTGGGGTCGGTGGCCGGGTCCCAGTTGGGGTTCTTCACGAGCTCGATGCGCTTGGTGAGCTCGTGCGACTTGAACATGTAGGGGCCGGTCGAGACCGGGTGCTCCTTGTACTTCGAGCCGGTGTCCTTGGCCGCGGGCACGGGGGCCGTCTGCGGGAGCATGGCGAAGTAGTCGAAGCCGCCGTAGGCCTTCTTCAGGTGGAAGACCACGGTGTAGTCGTCAGGCGTCTCGACGGCCTTGAAGTCGTCGAGCTTGTCCTTCATCTTGTATGGGCCGGTGTAGCCCTGCAGGTCGAGCCAGTCGTTGAAGTAGGTCGGGCCGCTGGGCAGGATGTCCTTGTCCAGGGAGCGGGCCACGGCGTACTTGACGTCCTTGGCGGTGACGGGGCTGCCGTCCTCGAACTTGATGCCCTTGCGCAGCTTGTACGTCCACGTCTTGCCGCCATCGCTGGGCTTGCCCAGGTCCTCGGCCAGGTCGCCGACGAGCTGCAGGCCCTCCTCACCCGGCACCGGCTTGAACATGGTCAGCGCGCGCGTGTAGAAGCGGGAGAAGTTCCAGGCGTAGCCGTAGTACTGGTCACCCGGGTCCACCGAGTCGAAGTCGCCGGGCATGCCCATGTGGAGCGTGCCGCCGGTCTTGTCCGACGGGTTGACGACCTGCGTGACGCCCGCGTTGTACTGGCTGGCGGGCTTGTCGTCACTGCCGCTGCCGCCGGTGCTCTTGCTGCCACCACCGCCGCCGCACGCGGACACGACCACGGCGAGAGTGGCGGTCATCGCCACCGCCGACGCCTTTGATCTTATCTTCATCGACCTGACACACCCCTTGTATCTAGGAGTTAGAACTTGCTGAAAACTCACGAGGGCTATCGGGCCTTGGGATCGAAGGCGTCCCTGAGGCCGTCACCGAGCAGGTTGAACGCCAGCACGGTGATGAAGATCGCGAGACCGGGGAAGATCATGAAGTTGGGCGCCACCTGGTAGTTGTGGACGGCGTCCGACAGCATGCCTCCCCACGTGGGAGTCGGCGGCCGTACGCCCACGCCGAGGAAGGACAGCGCGGCCTCGAACAGGATGTTCGAGGGGATCAGCAGCGTCGAGTAGACGAGGATCGGCGCCAGGAGGTTCGGCAGGATCTCCTTGAACAGGATGGTGTGGTTGCGCGCGCCCAGGCTCCTGGACGCGTCGACGAACTCCCGTTCGCGGAGAGACAGCGTCTGACCTCGGATGATACGCCCGATATAGGGCCAGTTGAAAAATCCGATGATGAACACCAGCAGGCTGATCCTCAGCGTGTCGCCCGACAGGCCGAACGCCGTGTCGGGGATGACGCCGGCCAGCGCCAGCGCGAACACCAGCAGCGGGAAGGCCAGGAAGATGTCCATCAGGCGGCTGATGACGGTGTCGACCCAGCCGCCGAAGAAGCCGGCGATCATGCCGAGCACGGTGCCGAGCACGACGCAGAGCAGGGTCGCGAAGAACGCGATCAGCAGCGAGATGCGGGCCCCGTACAGGACGCGGCTGAACAGGTCGCGGCCCGAGTCCGGCTCCACGCCGAACAGGAAGTCCTTGCTGATGCCCCCGAAGGTGCCCAGCGGCGCTCCGATGGAGGGGTCGAGCTTCTCCCGGTGCCATTCCGCCGGCGGGTGCCCGAACCACGACACCAGCAGCGGGGCGAAGATCGCGACGAGGATGAGCAGCAGGATGACGATGCCGCCGATCATCGCGATGCGGTCGCGCCGCAGGCGCATCCACGCGATCTGCCCCAGGGAACGGCCCCGGATGACTGAAGACCCCGCCCCCTCAAGAACGGTCTCCGGCCCGGCTTCGACTTCCGAGCCCGGAATATCGAGCGGTGCGGTCATGCCAGTAAGCCCCCTGGATTCCAGACGACGTCGTCCGTGTCGGCGCGGTCCCGGTCAGGGTAGTGCGCCCATGCTTGCATGGACCGCGCGTCGCGGCCCCAGGAGGCAGAATCTATGGCCTGAGCTGGTGTGACTAGTCCCTCAGTGCTCTATGTGGCTCAACTGTGATTGACCAGAAACTCATTCGTATCGATCTTGAGGAGAATGTCTACGAGTCGTCCCGGTTGCGTCTCAGAACTGTGACAGAGCTGGGTTTTGCCGTGCTATCAGCTGATGCCGCGGCGCTTGAGCAGCTCTTCGATGTCAGAGAAGTCGTCGTCGCCCTTCGGTTTCTGCTGCGCGGCGACGGCGGGCCGCTGCGGCTTGGTGGGCGTTTTGTTCGCTGAAGGCGGAATTTCCGGAGCCTCGCCGGCGGTCTTCTTCCGTGCGCTCGAGAGCTTCCTGCCGCGGATGACGCCCGACACGACGAACAGCACCGCGGACAGCCCGGCCACGGCGATGCCCGCCCAGACGAACGGGTTGAGCACCAGCCCGGTGACGAAGCCGACGGCGGTCGCGCCGATGTTCCACAGCGCCTGCAGCGCCCCCGTCAGGTAGGCGGCCACCGGCAGCAAGGCCCACGCCGCCACCCGCATACCCGCGGCCACTCCCCTGCGCCTGAAGGCCAGGAAGCTGAGCCCCAGGCCGAGCGCGGTCACGCCCGCGCACAGCGGCAACCACAACGCCGCGAGCTGTTCGTACATCACGTCGCCCCTCGTGTCGACTACGTCTCCATCCTGGCACGCGAAACGCGACCCGCCCCTCCTCCGCGAGGACCACTTGCCCCCTAGGGGTCGTGATCGCCGCCGTCGGTGTGTCACCGGTCGAGGGGCGGGCGCGTGGACAACCGCCCGGGCTGTGCTCGGGGCCGCCGCCGCCCGTGCGCACCCGCGCCGCCTCGGCCCCTTCCGGTGCCGGAGGACGGCGTCGCGCTCCAGCTCGTACGTGGGGGGCGCAGCGGCGGACGCGGATATGGAGGGGCTGCGGCGTCAGATGCGGTGCGGCGCGGCAGGCGAGTGGCTGCAGCGCAGGCGGTTCCGCGGTGCCAGGCATGAGCATGGCGGACGGGACGCGGTGCGAGCCGTGCGCATGGCGCGCGTGACGCAATGCCAGGCGTGAGCATGACCCGCGGGACGGAGTGCGAGACCTGAGCGTGGCGGGCACGTCCGTGGTGCCAGGGGTGAGCGCGGCAGGCGGGACGGGTTCAGACCGTGATGAGGGCGCGCAGGTCGGCGACGCCGAGGAGCTCCAGCGACGGGACCACCAGGCGGCCGGGCGCGGGATCGATGGCCAGCAGGCTCGGGACCGCCACCACCGCGCAGCCCGCCGCCGTGGCGGCCGCGACGCCGTTGGGCGAGTCCTCCAGCACCACGCACCGCACCGGCTCCACTCCCAGCAGCCGCGCGGCCGTCAGGTACGGCTCCGGGTCCGGCTTGGTGCGTACGACGTCGTCGGCCGTGACCACCACATCGAACCGGTCTCGCCCCACACCCTTCAGCACCGCGTCCGCGATCTCCTTCAGCGACGAGGTGACCAGCCCCACCGGCACGTCCTCGGCCCGCAGCGCGTCGAGCAGCTCGCAGGCCCCGGGCATGACGTGGACGCCCGCCGACAGGCGTCGCACCATCCCGCCGGTCATCCACTCCCGTACGGTCTCGACGGGCACGTCGGCCCCGGACACGGCCAGCATGTAGTCGACCGTGCGCTCCATCGACCCGCCCAGCAGGTGGGCCTGGTGGGCGGGCGTCCACGGGGCGCCGAGCCGGGCCATCACGTCCGTCTCGATCTCCAACCAGACCCGCTCGCTGTCGACCAGTAGCCCATCCATGTCGAAGAAGACCGCTTCCACAACCGCCCCCGATCAGTAGTGCTTCCCGGCCCGCCGGTGAACGGCGAGCCCCCTCGGCGCCGGAGACCCTCCCGCTCTCGGCACCGGACACCCGCCGTTGTCCCCGCCCGCCGCTGAACGGCGGGCGAGCGGCGCGGGCCGGCGGGTCAGACGTTGAAGTATTTCGCCTCGGGATGGTGGGCGACCAGCGCGGAGGTGGCCTGCTCGGGGTGGAGCTGGAACTCCTCCGACAGCGTCACCCCGATGCGCTCGGGGTCGAGCAGCTCGAACAGCTGCTTCTGGTCCTCCAGGTTGGGGCAGGCGGGGTAGCCGAAGGAGTAGCGGCAGCCCTGGATGTTGACCTTGAGCATGTCGTCGAGCGACTCCTCGCCGCCGATCCCCCACTCCGAGCGCACCCTGGCGTGCCAGTATTCGGCCAGCGCCTCGGTGAGCTGCACCGACAGGCCGTGCAGCTCGAGGTAGTCGCGGTAGGCGTCCTTGGCGAACAGCTCGGCCGTGGCCTCGGAGATCTTCGAGCCCATGGTGGCCACCTGGAAGCCGACCACGTCGACCTCGCCGGAGTCCTTGGCGCGGAAGAAGTCGGACAGGCACAGGTGGCGGTCGCGGCGCTGGCGCGGGAACGTGAAGCGGGTGCGTTCGCCGCCGTTCTCGTCGAGGATGATCAGCGAGTCGCCCTCGGAGACGCACGGGAAGTAGCCGTAGACGACGGCCGCCTCCAGCAGGCCCTCGGTCTGGATGCGGTCGAGCCACATGCGCAGCCGCGGCCGCCCCTCGGTCTCGACCAGCTCGTCGTAGTCGGGACCGCTGCCGCCCCTGGTGGGCTTGAGGCCCCACTGGCCGAGGAACAGGGCCCGCTCGTCGAGAAAGGCGGCGTACTCGGTCAGCGAGATGCCCTTGACCACGCGGTCGCCGTGGAAGGGCGCCGTGGGGACGGGGTTGTCGGCGGCCACGTCGGAGCGGGCGGGCAGCTCCTCGACGGGGGTGCGCTGCAGCACCGCGCCGGTCTTGACGCGCCGCTCGCGCAGCGGCGGCAGCGTCGCGCCCTTGTCGCCGCGCTTGACGGCCATGAACGCGTCCATCAGCCGCAGCCCCTCGAACGCGTCGCGCGCGTAGCGCACCTCGCCCGCGAAGAGCTCGGCCAGGTCCTGCTCGACGTAGGCGCGGGTCAGGGCGGCGCCGCCGAGCAGGACGGGGTATCTCTCCGACAGCCCCCTGGAGTTCATCTCCTCCAGGTTCTCCTTCATGATGACCGTCGACTTCACCAGCAGGCCTGACATGCCGATGACGTCGGCCTTCTGCTCGTCGGCGGCCTCCAGGATGGCCGAGACCGGCTGCTTGATGCCGAGGTTGACCACCTGGTAGCCGTTGTTGGACAGGATGATGTCGACGAGGTTCTTGCCGATGTCGTGGACGTCGCCCTTGACGGTGGCCAGCACGATGCGGCCCTTCGTCTCGCCCTCGACGCGGTCCATGTGGGGCTCGAGGTAGGCGACGGCGGTCTTCATCACCTCGGCCGACTGCAGCACGAACGGCAGCTGCATCTGCCCCGACCCGAACAGCTCGCCCACGGTCTTCATGCCGTCGAGCAGCACGTCGTTGATGATCTCGAGGGCCGGCCGCTGGTCCAGCGCGGTGTCGAGGTCGGCCTCGAGGCCCTTGCGCTCGCCGTCGATGATGCGCCGCTTGAGCCGCTCCCACAGCGGCAGCGCGGCCAGCTCCTCGGCCTTGCCCGCGCGCATGGCGGCCGCGTCGACGCCCTCGAACAGCTCCATGAAGCGCTGCAGCGGGTCGTAGCCCTCGCGGCGCCGGTCGTAGACCATGTCGAGCGCGACCTGGCGCTGCTCGTCGGGGATGCGGGCCATCGGCAGGATCTTGGAGGCGTGCACGATGGCGGAGTCGAGCCCGGCGTTGACGCACTCGTTGAGGAAGACCGAGTTGAGGACCATGCGGGCGGCCGGGTTGAGGCCGAAGCTGATGTTGGACAGGCCCAGCGTGGTCTGCACGCCCGGGTAGCGCCGCTTGAGCTCGCGGATGGCCTCGATGGTCTCCAGGCCGTCGCGCCGGGTCTCCTCCTGGCCGGTGGCGATGGGGAAGGTCAGGCAGTCGACGATGATGTCCTCGACCCGCATGCCCCAGTTGGTGGTCAGGTCCTCCACCAGGCGGGTGGCCACGCGTACCTTCCACTCGGCGGTGCGGGCCTGGCCCTCCTCGTCGATGGTCAGCGCGACGACGGCCGAGCCGTGCTCGCGCACGAGGCGCATGATCTTCTGGAAGCGGGAGTCGGGGCCGTCGCCGTCCTCGTAGTTGACGGAGTTGACCGCGGCGCGGCCGCCGAGCATCTCGAGGCCGGCCTGCAGCACGGCGGGCTCGGTCGAGTCGAGCATGATCGGCAGCGTGGACGCGGTGGCGAACCGGAACGCCAGCTCCTTCATGTCGGCCACGCCGTCGCGGCCGACGTAGTCGACGCACAGGTCGAGCATGTGGGCGCCGTCGCGGGCCTGGTCGCGGGCCGTCTCGACGCAGTCGTCCCAGCGGCCCGCCAGCATGGCCTCGCGGAAGGCCTTGGAGCCGTTGGTGTTGCAGCGCTCGCCGATGGCCAGGTAGGAGGTGTCCTGCCGGAACGGCACCGTCTGGTAGAGCGAGGACGCGCCCGGCTCGGGATGCGGGCGGCGCGGCGCGACCTGCTTGCCCCGCACCCGCTCGACCACCTGGCGCAGGTGCTCGGGCGTGGTGCCGCAGCAGCCGCCGACCAGCGACAGGCCGTAGTCGCGGGTGAACGTGCCGTGCGCGTCGGCCAGCTCCTGCGCCGACAGCGGATAGTACGCGCCGTCGGCCGTCAGCACCGGCAGCCCGGCGTTGGGCATGCAGGACAGCTTGAGCCGCGAGTGGCGGGCGAGGTAGCGCAGGTGCTCGCTCATCTCGGCGGGGCCGGTCGCGCAGTTGAGGCCCACGATGTCGACGCCGAGCGGCTCGATCGCGGTCAGCGCGGCGCCGATCTCGGAGCCGAGCAGCATGGCGCCGTTGGTCTCGATGGTCACCTGGGCGATGATCGGGATGTCGCGGCCGGAGGCCTCGATGGCACGCTTGGCGCCGACGACGGCGGCCTTGACCTGGAGCAGGTCCTGGCAGGTCTCGATGATCAGCGCGTCGGCGCCGCCCGCGATCAGGCCCGCCGCGTTGTCGCGGTAGGCGTCGCGCAGGCTCGCGTACGGCAGGTGGCCGAGCGTGGGGAGCTTGGTGCCGGGGCCCATGGAGCCGAGGACGAAGCGCGGCTGGTCGGGCGTGGACCAGTGGTCGGCGGCCTCGCGGGCGATCCTGGCCCCCGCCTCGGAGTATTCGTGGACGCGGTCGGCGATGTCGTACTCGCCGAGCGCGGCGAGGTTGGCGCCGAAGGTGTTGGTCTCGACGCAGTCGACGCCGACGGCGAAGTAGGCGTCGTGGACGCCGCGCACGATGTCGGGCCTGGTGACGTTGAGCACCTCGTTGCAGCCCTCGTGGCCGTGGAAGTCGTCGAGTGTCGGGTCCTGGGCCTGGAGCATCGTGCCCATCGCCCCGTCGGCCACGATGACGCGCTGGGACAACACTTCGCGGAAGGACGAGGAGATGCTCATGGGGTAGAGCTTATCGGGTGCGCCTCGAGCGCCACTCGCAAGCGGCTCGCACACTCGTTCAAGGACCGGCGTCCGCGGCCCACGCTATCGTACTGAGCGTCAATTGACATCGCGTCCAATTGGGGGCTCCATGGCCTACCGCACCGTCATCGTCGGCACCGACGGCTCGGCCTCCTCCTTCCGCGCCGTCTCCGCGGCGGCGTCCCTGGCCGCGGCGACCGGCGCCACTCTCGTGCTGGCCTGCGCGTACCTGCCCATGCGGGAGAGCGAGCGTGTCGCGGCGGCCGACCGGCTGGGCGCGCTCGCGTACAAGGTGAGCGGCTCCACCCCCGCGGACGACGCCCTGCGGGCGGCGCGCGGGCACGCCGCGGCGGCGGGCGCCTCCGACGTCGTGCTGGCGGCCGAGCAGGGGGGACGCGGTGGACGTGCTCGTCTCGCTGGCCGCCAGGCACCGCGCCGACCTGCTCGTGGTGGGCAACCGCGGCCTCAACAGCCTGGCGGGGCGGCTGCTCGGGTCCGTGCCGTCCGCCGTCTCCCACCGCGCCTCGTGCGACGTGCTGATCGTCCGCACCACCGACGGCGGCCGCTGATCCGGGCTCCTCACTCTCTCGCGCGCCCGCGCACCCGCGCGCGGGACCTTTCACGCGCTCGCGCGAGCGCGTGAGCGGCATCGGGTGTACCGCGGCCCGCGCCGGGGGACGAAGGCGGCGCGGTACGCGGACGCGCCCGGCAGGGCGAGGCCCGGGTTCGCGGAGAGATCGGTGACGCTGACCCCTCCCGACCGCATAGGCTTAGCGAGACGATGGAGAGAGGAGGCGACACGTGATAGAGCTCGACAGGCTCCCCGAGCTCGTGGACCCGGTGCTCATAGCCGCGTTCGAGGGGTGGAACGACGCGGGTGAGGCTTCCAGCGGTGTGATCGCCCATCTCGAGTCGGCGTGGAAGGCCGAGCCGCTGATCGCGCTCGACCCCGACGACTACTACGACTTCCAGGTGACCCGTCCCGTGGTGGAGATGAACGACGGGCTGACGCGGTCGATCGTGTGGCCGACCACGCGGCTGCTGCGCGCCCGCCCGCCGGGCCTGGAGCGCGACGTCGTGCTGCTGCGCGGCATCGAGCCCAACATGCGCTGGCGCTCGTTCTGCGCCGACATCATCGAGGTCTGCCGCGAGCTGGGCGTCGAGCTGGCCGTGATGCTGGGCGCGCTGCTCAACGACTCGCCGCACACCCGGCCCGTGCCGATCCTCGGGAGCGCGACGGACGCGGGGCTCGCGCGCTCGACCAACCTCGAGCTGAGCCGCTACGAGGGCCCGACGGGCATCGTCGGGGTGCTGCAGCACGCGTTCGGTGAGGCGGGGCTCGACGCCGTCTCGCTGTGGGCGTCGGTGCCGCACTACGTCGCCCAGCCGCCCAACCCGAAGGCGACGCTGGCGCTGCTGCGCCGCCTGGAGGACCTGCTGGAGATCCCGATGCCCCTGGGCGACCTCGACGAGGAGGCCCGCGCGTGGGAGCGCGGCGTCGACGAGCTGGCCTCGCAGGACAGCGAGGTCGCCGAGTACGTCAAGGAGCTGGAGGAGCGCAAGGACGCCGCCGAGCTGCCCGAGGCGAGCGGCGACGCGATCGCGGCCGAGTTCGAGCGTTACCTCAGGCGCAGAGATCGGGATACTGACAGCTAACGCTCAGCGATAAAGTCCGCCATTTTTTCGGGATTTCGAGTAATAATCGGGGCCAACAAGATGTGCAGCCCTGAAAACCTCGGCTTCGCGCCGTGATGCCTACTCAACTGACCGCGCACGTTAGGCACGCCATGGCGACTTCCCATGTAGACCCGCACCAAAGAAGTCAGGACGCCAGGCGCCGCGTCCTCCAGATGGCCGTCTCCCTCCGGGAAGACCGCCCGGGCGGCTCCGTGGACTACTTCCTCGCACTGCTGCAGGACCGGCTCCCGTTCTGGCTGAGCATTCTCCACGATCTTTCCCACCGAGTCGGGAAAGGGTGCGTAGCGGATAATCTCCTCCCCGTTGCGCGAGCAGGTATCGAGTACTACATCGACGTACAGAGCGCGGCGCTGCCCGCTTTCACCTCGCCCGACGTGACGGTCCGCTTCCGCGAGGCCGTCCGGGACACGGGTCTCGGGCCGCGCACCGAAACGGCGCCGCTGGCGGCGTACCTGGCGGCCGAGCAGGAGCTGGGCCGGGTGGGGCCGGACGTGGACCCGGAGGCGAGCGCGCGGCTGCTGATCGCGGGCTGCTTCCACCGGGCCTACATCGAGATGTTCATCGGCCGCGACGCGGGCCCGTCCCTCGACGCCAGCGCCGAGGAGATCGTTCGCGAGCTGCGGCTCGAGCCCGTCGCCGCCTGAGGCCGGAGGTTCTTTGACGCCACCGCCAGATCTAGGGCTACACTGATCGTCAGTACTACTGATGATTTGTGGAGCTGACCATGATTCTGATCACCGGCGGGCTGGGCTTCATCGGCACGCACACCACCCGGACCCTGCTCGACCTGGGCGAGTCCTGTCTGCTCGTCCAGCGCAGGCCCGCCGTGGTGCCGGAGAGGTTCGCCGGCGAGGCCGTCGTCGTCGAGCAGGCCGACCTCACCGACGAGTCGGCGCTGCTGGAGCTCGGCAAGCGCCACGAGATCACCGGCATCGTGCACCTCGCCGGCTCCATGCCCTGGCCGCCCGGCGCGTACGAGCCGCTGGAAGGCGCGGACAAGGCCCTGCGTAGTCTCCTGAACGTGTTCCGGGCCGCGGGCGAGTGGCAGGTGGCGCGGGTCGGCGTGGCCAGCACGATCGGCGTGTACGGCGGCGTCACCGGCCAGGTCGCCGGTGAGGGCGCGCTCAAGGAGGACGTGCCGCTGCCGATGACGGCCGGCCACCCGATCCCGGCGTTCAAGAAGATCGGCGAGCTCCTCGGCGACCACCTCGCCGGAACCATGGGCCTCGACGTGGTCAACTACCGCATCGGCGCCATCTGGGGCCCGCTCGGCCATGCCGCGTCGCCGTTCTTCCCCGCGCCCCAGCTCGTGCACGCCGCCGCCCGCGGCACCGAGCCCGACCTGTCCACGCTGCGCGGCGGCGGGCGCCTGGGCGACGGCATCGACCTGTGCTACGCCGAGGACTGCGGCCGCGCGATCGCGCTGCTCCAGGTCGCCGGCCGGCTGGGGCACCGCACGTACAACGTGGCCTCCGGGAGGCTGACGACCAACGAGGAGGTCGTCGCCGCGATCAGGAAGCTGGTCCCCGACGCCCGCGCCGACCTCCCCGAGGGGCGCGACCCCGCGCCCGCCTTCTGGCTGGACACCACCCGGCTGCGCGAGGACACGGGGTTCGAGCCCGCGTACGACACCGAGCGGGCGGTCGCCGGCTACCTCGCGTGGCTGCGCGCGGGTAACGAGCGCTGAGCGAGGCACTCGCGGGACGGGACGATCGCGGCCGACATGTTGCGCTCCATCATGCGCAGCGCCGCCCGCCCCAGGTCGTCGTGGATCGCCGCCACGCAGTCGGGCGGCACCATGATGGAGAAGTCCCGAATGTAGGCGTCCAGCGCGCTGTACAGGATGCACTGCTCGGTCACCTGGCCGGTCAGCAGCACCGTCCGCACGTCCCGCTGCCGCAGCACGTACTCCAGCGACGTCCCGTAGAAGGCGCTGTGGCGCACCTTGGGCAGGAACGCGCAGTCGGCGGGCGGCGCGACCGGCTCGACGAGATCGGGGCGGGCGCCTTTGAGCGCCCGCGCCACGAGGTCGTCCCGGGTCGCGGTGAAGTCCCCGTAGTTGTCGTTGACGTAGATCAGGTCCACGTCGTCCCGGTGGCGCGCCCGGCCGATCAGCTCGGCCAGCCGCGGCACGACGGGTTCGACGCTCCGCTGCAGTTGCTCGGCGTCCTGGTGCTGGAAGGGGTTGAGCATGTCCACGACGACCAGTGCGGTCCGCGGCATGCTCAGACCTGGACCTGCTCGAGCTGCTCGGCAGTGGCGAGCTCCGCCGAGAACCACTCGATCGTGCGGCGCAGGCCCTCGGCGGCGGGCACCTGCGCGCGCCAGCCGAGCCGCTCGGCGGCCAGCGCGGTGTCGGGGCGGCGGACCTTGGGGTCGTCGGCGGGCCGGTCGATGAACTCGATCTCCGACGACGAGCCGGCCAGGTCCCGGATCATGGTGGCCAGCTCCAGCATGGTCAGCTCGTCCGGGTTGCCGATGTTGACGGGTCCGGCGAAGTCGCTGCGGGCCATGGCGAGGATCCCGGACACGGTGTCGTCCACGTAGCAGATGGAGCGCGTCTGCGAGCCGTCGCCGGTGATCGTGATGGGCTCGCCCTTCAACGACTGCCGGATGAACGTCGGGATGGCCCGGCCGTCGAAGGGGCGCATGCGCGGCCCGTACGTGTTGAAGATGCGCACGATCCCGGTGTCGGTGCCGCGCGAGTGCCGGTAGGCGGTGGTCAGGGACTCGGCGAAGCGCTTGGCCTCGTCGTAGACGCTGCGCGGGCCGACCGGGTTGACGTTGCCCCAGTACGTCTCGCGCTGCGGATGCTCGAGCGGGTCGCCGTACACCTCGCTGGTGGAGGCGAGGATGAACCTGGCGCCCTTCTCCCTGGCCAGGCCCAGCGCGTGCAGTGTGCCGGCGCTGCCGACCCGCAGGGTCTCGATCGGATAGCGCAGGTAGTCGGCCGGCGAGGCGGCCGAGGCGAAGTGCAGGACGAGATCCAGCCGGTCCGGCACGTGCACGTACCCGGTCAGGTCGCACTCGATGATCCGGAACTCGGGCCGGTCGATCAGGTGCTCGACGTTGCGCGGGCCGCCGGTGAGGAAGCTGTCCATGCAGACCACCTCCGCACCCTCCTCCAGCAGCCGCTCGCACAGGTAGGAGCCGAGGAACCCGGCGCCCCCGGTGACCAGAGCCCTCATGACGTGACCTCCAAGACAGCGTCTACGACTTCGGAAACCTCGATCTTCAGCAGGCCGGGATCGGGCCGCAGCCCGTGCGGATCCCCGTTCCTGCCCGCCCACAGCGCCACGTGGCGCCAGCCGGGCGGCGGCCCCCACAACGCGGGTGACACCGGCCCGAACAGCACCACCGACGGCACGCAGAACGCCGTCGCCAGGTGCGCGACGCCGGTGTCCCCGCAGACCACCAGCCGCGCCCTGCTCACCAGGTCGATCAGGTCGGCCAGCCCGGTCCGCCCGGCCATCATCCGCTCCGGGGGCAGGCCCGCCAGCCGGGCCACCTCGCCGGCGATCGGCACCTCGTCGGCGTTGCCCGTGACGACCACGTCCTCGAGCGCCGCCGCCACTTCGGCGAACCGCTCGGGCGGCCAGCGCCGCGCGGGATAGGCGGCGCCCGGATGGACGATCGCGGGCCCCGTACGGTCGGAGATGCCGAGCGTCAGGTCCGCGGGATCGGTCGCGATGCCGTGCCATTCGAGCAGGCCGCACCAGCGCCGGACCTCGTGCACACCCTCCGGGTACGGCGGGCCGGTGCCGAAGCTGATCAGCCGGCCCGGGTCGGTGCGCCGCAGCGCCTCGATGCTCTGCGGCCCTTTGCCGTGCAGGTTCACCGCGATGTCGGGCCGCTCGAACGGCACGGGTCCAGGACCCGACACGTCGATCTGGTCGTCCACCGCGGCGGTCAGCGGCAGCAGGGCCTCCAGCGCCCGCGGCGCGGCCAGCGTGATCCGGTGCCTGGGAAAGGCCTGGCGCAGCGCCCGCAGCGCGGGCACGGCCGTGAGCAGGTCGCCCAGGCCGAGCCCGCGCAGGGCGACGAGTTCTAGGGCCATGACGTCTCCGTGGACGGGCAGACCACGAGCTCTCTCACCTCGCATCCGACCGGCTGCCGCAGCGCGAAGACGACGGTCTGGGCGACGTCGGCGGGGTCGTTCAGCCCGGCTTCGGGTCCCGGTTTGTACTGGTCAGGACGGCCGTCGAAGAAGGCCGTGCGCATGCCGCCCGGGACGAGCAGCGTCACGCCGACCTCGCCGCGCAGCTCGACGGCGAGGGCTCTGGTGAGGCCGACGACGCCGAACTTCGACGCCGAGTACGCCGAGGCGTCGCTGAGCGGCCGCAGCCCGAGCGTGGACGCGCAGGTGATGATCTTGCCGCGGGTGTGCTTGAGGTACGGCAGCGCCGCCCGCACGATCGAGGCGGTGCCGAGCAGGTTCACCCGGATGACCCGCTCCCAGTCGTCGGCCGCGACGTCCTCCAGCCGCCCGCAGGCGTCGATGCCGGCCGCCGTGACCACGCCGTCCAGTCCGCCGGCCCGTTCGGCCAGCTCGCGTACCGCCCGCTCGGCCTCCCCCCGGTCGGCCAGGTCGGCCGTGACGTGCTCGAAGGGCTGTCCTGGCGGGCGCTTGTCGACGACGAGCGCCCGCCAGCCCTCCTTCTCCACGGCTTCGGCGGTGGCCAGGCCCAGCCCGGAGGCTCCCCCGGTGATCAAAATATTCACTGGATCTCCCTGATCAGATTCGTTGTCGAACGTCCCGGCAGCGTGCTCAGCACGACGGTCTCCGCGCCGATCGCGGCCAGGACCTCGGATTCGGGCAGCTTCTCCCCCTCGTAGTCGCCGCCCTTCACCCACACGTCGGGGCGCAGCAGCCCGATGGCGTGGGCCGGGGTGTCCTCGTCGAACACCAGCACCGCGTCCACGCAGCCCAGCGCCCGCAGCACCTCGACCCGGTCGCGCACGTCCACGATGGGCCTGGACGGGCCCTTCAGCCTGCGTACCGAGGTGTCGGAGTTGACGCAGACGACGAGCGCGTCGCCCAGGGCCCTGGCCCGCCGCAGCAGGCTCACGTGCCCGGCGTGCAGCAGGTCGAAGCAGCCGCCGGTCGCGATCAGGCGGCCGCCGTAGGCGCGGGTGAGCCTGGCGACCTCGAGGGCGGTGCGCGGCCGGTCGCCGAGCCGCTGTTCGTGGATCTTCACGCCGGCGGACCCGCCGCGTTCCACGAAGCGCGAGGCCTCGCCGACGCCGATGATGACCGCCTCCTGGATGCCGGAGCCGTCGCGCAGCGCGTTCGCGGCGGCGGAGGCGAGCCGGTCGCCCGCGCCGCAGGCGTCGCGGTTGCCGGCCAGGACCGGCGGCGGGATCTGGGTGAGCGGGCCGCCCTGGACGGCGAGCGCGGCCCCGCGCTCGCCGGTCGTGACGGCCACCGCCCCGGCCCGCAGCTCCCGCACCAGGCGGCGGGCCGCCTGGTCGGGGCCCTGATAGCCGGACCGGCAGAGCATCTTCGCCTCCGCCTCGCTCGGTGTCAGCAGCGCGCAGCCGGGCATCGGCTGGGCGCCTCTGGGGTGCGGGTCCCACACGACCGGCACGTCGGCGTCGCGCAGCAGCTCGCGGGCCATCCGGGCCACGCCCCTGCCGTAGTCGGAGACCAGCACCGCGCCGGCCTGCTCGACGGCCCGCGCGGCCTCCTCCGTGGGGGCGTACCTGGCGGTGCCGTCGCCGGAGTCCAGCCGGACCAGGGTCTGGCCGCGCGCCCTGACCCTGGTCTTGCGCACGGTGCCGCCGCGCAGCGGCAGGCGTACCAGGTCGACCTCCTCCGACAGCAGGCCGCACAGGCGGCGGCCGTCGGGGTCGTCGCCGATCGCCGTGATCAGCACGACGTCGGCGCCGTCGCGCGCGGCCAGCAGCGCCGCCAGCCCCGCCCCGCCGGGACGGGCCTGCTCGGAGGAGACCTCCACCACGGGAACGGGGGCGTCCGGGCAGAGCCGCTCAGTGTCGCCCTCGACGTCCACGTCCAGCAGGGTGTCCCCGATGACGACGAGCGGGCCCGGGTTGCGCGGCGCCCTCACAGTGCCTCCTCGACCGCGTCGCACAGCAGGTGGATGAGGGCGAGGTGCACCTCCTGCACCGTGGCCGTCTCCTCCCCCGGCACGGCGACCGCCTCGTCGCAGAGCTCGGCCAGCGGGTTCGGCGCGGGCCCCGTCATGGCCCAGGCGAGGACGCCGGCCTCCTGCGCGGCCCCGGCCGCGGCCAGCACGTTCGGGCTGGTGCCGCTGGTGGACAGGCAGAGCAGCACGTCGCCCGGCCTGCCGTGGGCGCGCACCTGGCGGGCGTAGACCGCCTCGGCGCCGAAGTCGTTGGCGATCGCCGTCAGCGACGAGCCGTCGGCGTGCAACGGGATCGCCGCGTACGGCCGCCTGTCGTCCCTGAACCTGCCGACGAGCTCGGCCGTCAGGTGCTGCGCCTCGGCGGCCGAGCCGCCGTTGCCGCAGGCCAGCAGCCTGCCCCCGGCGGACAGAACGCCGGCCAGCTTCCCACCCCAGGCCCGGACGGTGACCGCCTGGTCATCGACCTTCTCCAGGGTCGTCCAGAGCTTTTCCAGATGTGCGTCCACGATCAACCCCCCAGAGCGGCCAGGCGGCATACCTTGCCGTCGATGACTTGCGTGTACACGGCCTCGGTCAGCTCGGCCACGCGCGGCCAGCCGTATCGGTGATGTGCCCTGCGCGCCCCCGCCGCGCCGAGCGCCGCCCGTTTGTCCGGGTTGCCGAGCAGGTCGCGCAGCGCCCTGGCCAGGGCCCGAGGACGGCGCGGCGGCACCAGCACGCCGCAGCCGGCGACGGTGTCCAGGTGCCCGCCCACCGCCGAGGCCACGACCGGCACGCCGCACGCCATCGCCTCGACCGGCACCATGCCGAACGGCTCGTACCACGGCACCGTCACCACGACGTCGGCCGAGCGCATCAGCGCGGGCACGTGCTCGCGCGGCACGCTGCCGATCACGTGCACCCGGTCGTCGAGCCCGTACGCCTGCGCCAGCTCGCGCAGCCTGACCGCCTCGTCGTCGTCCTCGCTGCCGCCCGCGATCACCAGCTCCGCGCCGGAGACCTGGCGCAGCGCCCTGATCACGGTGTCCACGCCCTTGCGCGGCACCATCCTGCCGATGCAGAGGATCATCTTGTCGGCGGTGCGCGGCGCCACCGGCCCCTCGGGGCAGAACGCCCCCAGGTCCACCCCGCACGGCACGACGGTGATGCGCTGCTCGGGGATGCCCATCGCGCGCAGTTCGTTCACCTCGTCGCGGCAGGTGGCCAGCACGGCGTCGGCGCGCTTGCCGATCTCGCACTCGGTGGGGATCCGGTGCCCGGGGCTGGTGTCTGCGTCGCCCTGCCAGCGCCGCTTGACCGTCCCCAGCGCGTGGAACGTCTGCACCACCGGCACCCCGTCGGCCGCCTGCAGCGCGGCCTGGCCGCTCATCCAGAAGTGCGCGTGCACGACGTCCGGCGGGCTCGCGGCCCAGCGGTCGGCCAGGCGCTCGGTGAACTCCGCCATGTACGGGGGCAGCTCGTCTTTGGGAAGGGGGGACGGGGGACCGGCCGGGACGTACTCGACCGTGACGCCCGGCGCCATGGTCACCGACTCGGGTTGCCGCTCGGATGAGCGCCGGGTGTGCACGACGATCGTGTGCCCGCGATCGGCCAGCGCGAGCGCCAGGGCGGCGACGTGGACGTTCTGGCCGCCCGCGTCTACACCGCCGATCGCCGCCAGCGGATCCGCGTGCTCAGAGATGAGATCGACCTTCACGGAGTCAGCTCCCTCACTGCCTTGACCACCTGCTCACTTGTCACATGGGACAGGCACGGGTGTCCGGGTACCGGGCAGACGCGCGCCCTGCTTGCGCGGCAGGGCGCTTCCTGGTCGCCGAGCAGCACCGTGGGCACCCCGTAGGGGGCCCACCGCGCCGCGGGGACGACGGGGGCGAACAGGCTCACGACCGGGGTCCCGACCGCCGCCGCCAGGTGCGCGGGGCCGGTGTTGCCTGCCACGAGCACGCCGGCACGCTCGATCACGGCGGCCAGTTGGGCGAAAGTGGTCACGCCGCCGAGGTCGGCCGCGAGGTCGCCGGCCACGTAGGCGGTGAGATCACGTTCAGTGCCGGTCACGACGACCTGGTGCCCGTCTTCGACGAGCTCCCGCACGGTCTGCCGGTGCCGGTCGGCCGGCCAGGTTCGTGCGGGGGCCGATGTCCCGGGGTGGACCACGACATACGCGCCTTTGCCGGCATCGGCGCCGACGCCTAGTAGGTGCCCTATTTCTTTACCTATATCCGGCAATGGCCGCTGAACAGCGAGTTTGCCGTCATCGCCCTCCGGCAGTTCGAAGCCTGCCGCCCTGGCGACCGCCAGTGCCCGCTCGGCCTCCGGGACGTCGACGCTCTCGTCCACGACGTGCCGGACGTCCAGGAGCGAGCCGGGGTAGTCGTTGCTGATGGCGCTGATCCTGCGGACGCCCGCCAGCCTGAGCAGGAGGGCGAGCGGGAGCGCCGACTGGTGGAACGAGGTGAGGATCAACGCCTCGTCGATGTCGGAGAGCTTGGCCACCAGCTCGGCGACCTGGCCTTTGCTGACCGACTGGGGGGTGTGATCGATCCACGGAGCTCGCCACTCGATGACCTGGTCCACGCCGGGCAGGAGCTCGGCGGCCTGCCTGCCGTTCGGGCCGGACAGGAAGACGAGCTCGCGGGCCAGCGTGCGCACGGCCCTGACCGCCGGGCCGCTCAGCAGCACGTCGCCCGCGTCGTCCAGGCGGGCCACCAGCACCCGGCCCCGGTCCTGCGCGTCCCGGCGCCGCTCGGGCCGGGCCGCCGCCGCCGTGGCGGGCTCGCGTGCGGCTTCGGCGGTGGCCACGCGCGCGGCCGCCTCCGCCGTCGTGCACCGCCTCGAACCGCAGAGCGTTCCAGGCATGCGACCGCTCATCGGCGCGCCCTCCATTCCCCTCGCAGCCGGTGCACGCAGGCGACCGGCGGGATCACGACGCTGGTGACGACCATCCGCCACACTTCCTCGGGGGTACGGGGGCCGGGCGCGATGCGCCGCCACGCGAACTCGGCGGTCATCGCGGCCCACGCGGCACCGGCCAGCGCGGCCAGCACCCCTGCCTGCCGGGACCGCGCATCTCGTCCACCGGCACCGGGCCGCTGCGTCAACGCACCGCCGACCAGCCCTCGAACCGGCGGCTGCCTCAGGACGCCGTTGACCAGCCCTCGGCCGGGCCGGCTGGCCTGCCGGCTGAGCAGCCGCCCACCGGCTCGCCGCGACCACGCGTCGGCTCGTCTCAGGGCGCGGCGGGCGCGGGCGGCGGCGGTGGCGGCCAGGGTCAGGGCGGTGAGCGCGGCGGCCGTGGTGGCGGCGTGCACCCGCAGGCGGCCCCGCCCCCCGCCGATGGCGGTGCGCCAGCCGGGCCCGTGCAGGCGGCGCATGAGGGCGTCGTCCGCGTTGCCCCGCTGGAAGCGCACGCTCGCCCAGAACCCGTCGTCGCGCACCGGATGCGTGGTCACCCGGTCGCCCTTGACGAGCCGGTGCCCCGCCTGTGACACCCGCAGCGCAAGGTCGGCGTCCTCCCGGTACGCCCGGGGGAAGCGCTCGTCGAACCCCCCTACCGACTCCAGCACCGACCGCCGGTAGGCCATGTCCGCGGTCACCCAGAGCGCGTCGGCGAGCCCGGCGGTGTGCCGCTCCGCGTCGGTGGGCTCACGGTCGTCAGGCAGCGGCACCTCGATGCGCCCCTGGCTGCCGGCCACGTCGTCGGGCAGGTCGGCCAGGTCCTTCACGACCGCCTCGGCCCAGCCGGGCGACGGGACCACGTCGTCGTCCAGGAACACCACCCACGGCGTGGTCGAGGCCCGCCATCCGGCGTTGCGCGCCGCCGCGGGCCCGCGCCCGCCGGAGCGCACGACCCGTACCGGAGCGGGTACGGAGAGCTCGGCCGCGGGGGTGTCGTCCACCACGATCACCGGCACGCCGGAGCCGACGCCCGCCAGCGTGTCGCGCAGCGTGGGCCGCCCCACGGTGGGGATCACCACGGTGATCACGATGCGAACACCTCCCCGCGCCGCACCAGGTACGGCCCCAGGACCAGCACGTCCACCGGTGAGGACCCGAAGCACTCCAGGGCGTCACGGGGATCGTCGACCATGGGCCGCCCGGCGGTGTTGAGGCTCGTGTTGACCACCACGGGCAGCCCCGTACGCGCCTCGAACTCGCTCAGCACCCGCGCCATCATCGGATGGGCGTCGGGCGAGACGGTCTGGACGCGCGCGGTCCCGTCCACGTGCACCACCGCGGGGATGCGCGGCGCCCAGTCGGGGTGCACGTCGTGGACGAACAGCATGTACGGCGAGGGCACCGGCCCCCGCCCGAAGATCTCACGGGCCCGCGACTCCAGCACCATCGGCGCGATGGGCCTGAACTGCTCACGTCCCTTGACGTCGTTGAGCCGCTCGGTGTTGCGGGCGTGCCCGGGATGGGCCAGCAGGGACCGGTGCCCGAGCGCCCGCGGCCCGTACTCCGACCGGCCCTGGAACCAGGCCACGATCTTGTCGGCGGCCAGCTCGGCGGCCACCGCGGCGGCCAGGTCGGCGGGGCGGGTATGCGGCACGCGGGCCACGTCGAGCCAGGCGCCCAACTCCTCCTCGGTGAAGCCGCGCCCCAGCGCCGCGCCGGGCATGGGCCCGGCCGGCTCGCCGTGGGCCTGGGCGAGGTGGAGCGCCCCGCCCAGCGCGGTGCCGGAGTCGCCCGCCGCCGGCTGCACCCACACCTCGTCGAACGGCCCCTCGTCCAGCAGGCGCGTGTTGGCCACGCAGTTCAGCGCCACGCCGCCGGCCAGGGCGAGCCGTCGCTCGCCGGTGCGTTCGTGCAGCCAGCGCACCAGCTCCAGCAGCACCTCCTCCAGCCGGGCCTGCACGCTGGCGGCCAGGTCGGCGTGGTCGGAGGTCCAGGGGGCGCCCTTGCGCAGGGCCTTGGCGTAGCCGTTCCAGTCGACCGGTTCGACGCGGAACCCGCCGTCCCCGGTCGTGTAGATCACCTCGCGCAGCGCCTCCAGGTGCCGCGGCCGGCCGTACGAGGCCAGCGCCATGACCTTGTACTCGTCGCTGGAGCGCAGGAAGCCCAGATGCTGGGTGACGTCCTCGTACATCAGGCCGAGCGAGTGCGGCAGCTCCTGGGCGGCCAGCACCTCCAGGTCTCCGTCCCGGTAGCGGCCCGCCAGGTGCGAGACGTTCTCGCCCCGGCCGTCGCACACCAGCACCGCGCAGTCCCGCCAGGGCGAGGCCAGCCCCGCCGACGCGGCGTGGGCCACGTGGTGCGGCACGTACGTGACCTGACCGGGGTCGAGTCCGGGCAGCGCCGTGGCGAGGAACGCCGGGGCGCGTACGGCGTACTTCGTGCGCAGGTCCTCCCAGTCGCCCTCCGGCCGCTGGACGACCAGCGACGGGTCGTAGGAGTAGGCGACGGCGTCGATGTCCTCCGGGGAGAGCCCCGCCTCACGCAGGCACCAGGCGGCGGCCTGCTCCGGCAGCTCCCACGCCGAGAACGCCAGCGGCCGCTTGCCGTGTTTGCGGCGGCTGAAGCGCTCCTCCTCCGCGGCGGCCACGATCTTCCCGTCGACCACCAGGGCGGCGGCCGGGTCGTGGAAGATCGCGTTGATGCCGAGAAACCTCATGTGTTCCTCCCCCAGAAGATGTCGAGAACCGCTACCGAGAGAAGCGGCTCCCAAACCTGCCGCAGGCCGCCGAGGTGGGAAAACAGGCGCAGCCGCCTGGCATTCGTCACTCTAAGTAGTTGTTTGTAGGGTCGGGCCCCGGGTAGCTGGCGGACACGCGACGGAGGTGAAAGGTGTTCGAAAAGCGACGTCCCGGCGCCGTGCTCTTCGACAGGGACGGGACCTTGATCAGGGACGTGCCGTACAACGGCGACCCGGCCCTCGTCGAACCCATGCCGGGTGCGATGGAGGCGGTGGCCCGGCTCAGACGGGCCGACGTTCCGGTCGCCGTGGTCACCAATCAGTCGGGGGTGGCCAAGGGCCTGCTGTCCCCGGACGAGATGGACCAGGTGAACGCCAGGGTGGAGGAGCTGCTCGGCCCGTTCGACGCGTGGGCGATCTGTGTGCACGACGACGCCGACGGCTGCACCTGCCGCAAACCCGCGCCCGGGCTCGTGATCAGGGCCGCGGCCATTCTGGACGTCAGCCCCCGCGACTGCGTGGTCGTGGGCGACATCGGCAGGGACATGGACGCGGCCAGGGCCGCCGGAGCCAGGGGCATCCTGGTGCCGACCCAGCAGACGCGGCTGGAGGAGGTCGAGCAGGCCGCCGAGGTCGCGGACGACCTGACCGACGTCGTGGACCGCGTGCTGAGCGACATGGAGGGCCCCGTGCCGGCCGCCTCGGCGCCGTGGGCCCGGGCGCTCGGCTGGAGCCGCTGGTGAGGATCCTCATCTGGCACGTGCACGGCTCGTGGATCAGCGCCTTCATCAGGGGCGATCACGAATACGTCCTCCCGCTCGTCCCCGGCCGTGGTCCCGACGGCCGGGGACGCGCCCAGACGTTCGACTGGCCGGAGAGCGCCCGCGAGGTGCCCTTCGACCGGCTCCGCCAGGAGCCCGTCGACGTGGTCGTCTACCAGCGCCCGCACGAGATCGAGCTGGCCCGCGAGTGGCTCGGTCGCGACGTGCCCGGCCTGTACGTGGAGCACAACACCCCGGCGGGCGACGTGCCGCGCACCCGGCACCCGCTGGCCGGCCAGAGCGACATCACGCTGGTGCACGTCACCCACTTCAACGAGCTGTACTGGGACAACGGCCGCGCGCGCACCCGCGTCATCGAGCACGGCGTCCCCGACCCCGGCCACCTGTACACGGGCGAGCTGCCCCGGGCGGGCGTGGTGGTCAACGAGCCGGTACGCCGCACCCGTGTCGCCGGGACCGACCTGCTGCCGCGCTTCGCCGAGCGGGTGCCACTCGACGTGTTCGGGATGAAGGTGGACGGGCTGCCGTACGGCACCTATGAGGACCTGCCGCAGCACGTCATGCACGCCGAGCTGGCCCGGCGCCGGGTCTACCTGCACCCCTACCGGTGGACGTCGCTCGGGCTCGCCCTGATCGAGGCCATGACCCTCGGCCTGCCTGTCGTCGCGCTGGCCGCCACCGAGGCGATCGAGGCCGTGCCGCAGGAGGCCGGCGTGCTGTCCACGAAGGTGAACGTGCTGGCCGACGCGCTGCACGCGTTCGTGGCGGACCCGGAGGGCGCCGCGCAGGCGGGCAAGGCCGCGCGGGCGGCGGCACTGGCCCGTTACGGGCTCGGCCGGTTCCTGTCGGACTGGGATCGGCTGCTCGCCGAGGTATGAGAGCTGGTCGAGTGGGTAGGCGCGAACGTCATGATGATGCTCGACTGGTCCCGAAGGGCCGCCTGCCTCGACTTGGACCCGGAATTGTTCTTCCCGATCTCCGTGGAAGGGCCGAGCCAATCCCAAGTCGCGCAGGCCAAGCATGTGTGCGCCGGCTGCCCCGTACGTGAGCCGTGCCTGGAGTACGCGCTGGACACCAGGCAGGCCTACGGCGTGTGGGGTGGCACCGATCCCCTGCAGCGAAGGGAGCTGAGCCTGACCTCGGCGAACCACAGGTGACTCAGGTCGGCAGGGCCTCCGCGAGAAAGCGTTCGCGCTCGGCCGCTTCGAGGTGATCGCTGAACAGCACGCCGTCGAGATGGTCGGTTTCGTGCTGCAGCACCCGGGCCAGCACCCCCAGCGCGCGCACCGTCACGGGCTTGCCGAACATGTCGCGGCCACGCGCCGTGACCATGTAGGAACGTTCCAGTGGCCACCACACCCCCGGCGCCGACAGGCACGCCTCATCGGCGGTCACCCGGCGCTCCGACAACTCCAGGCGTGGATTGACCAGATGGCCGGACTTGCCGTCGTACGAGTAGACCACCACCCGTACCGGCTCCCCGATCTGCGGCGCCGCCAGGCCCGCCCGGCCCGCGCCCGCGCGCATGGTGGCGGTCAGCGATTTGACCAGTTGCCGCAGCTCACGGTCGAAGTCATGGACCGGTGCCGCGACCGAGCGGAGCACCGGATCATCGAACATGCGAATAGGCCGGACCGTCACCCGTAACTCCCCGATAGGCGGCGTCGTCACGCTGAACGTTTCCCGCGACCGCGCCTCGCCAATCCCCAACCCTCCGCCATGTAGCACAGCGGTAACAGAAGAGACCCGTAGGCGAAACCACCCCAAAGCAGTATCGGAGGGTGATCTCACTTGCGTCACACGTGCCTGTGATGCCTGGCCGGGTGCTCGGGGCCCGGCCAGGCATCACCGACTACCTGGAGGTGCCGGCATGAGCGTGCCTGCCCTTGACGGCGGGTCTTCCCCGGAGACGGCGCCCGACGCCCTGGCGGGCTTCACGGTCGGGGTGACCGCGACGAGGCGGCGGGAGGAGTTCGGCGCGCTGCTGGAGCGGCGCGGCGCGCGCGTGGTCAGCGCCCCCGCGATCCGGCTGGTCCCGCTGGCGGAGGACGCCGACCTGCTCGCCGCGACCCGGGAGAGCCTGTCGGGGCCGCTCGACGACGTGGTGGTCACCACCGGCGTCGGGTTCCGCGGCTGGATGGCCGCCGCCGAGGGCTGGGGCCTGTCGGCCGACCTGGGCGAGCACCTGTCCAGAGCACGCCTGCTGACCCGCGGCCCCAAGGCCAGGGGCGCGGTGCGCGCCGCCGGGCTGAACGACCACTGGACGCCTCCCACGGAGTCGTGCGAGGAGGTCAAGCAGTACCTCCTCGCCCAGGACCTGCGCGGGCGGCGCATCGCGGTGCAGCAGCACGGCGAGCCGCTCAGAGACTTCGTGGCCGACCTGCGCCAGGCGGGGGCCGAGGTGATCGAGATCCCGGTCTACCGGTGGCTGCCGTACCGCGACATCTCGCCGCTGCGCCGGCTGATCAGCCAGACCATCTCCGGCTCGGTGGACGCGGTCGCCTTCACCAGCGCGCCCGCCGTCCACGCCATGCTGGGGGCGGCCCGCGCCGAGGGGCTGGAGGAGGCGCTGCTGGCGGCGTTCGGCGGGAGGGTCGTGGCCGCCTGCGTGGGACCCGTCACGGCCGAGCCGCTGACCTCGCGCGGCGTGGAGACCCTGCAGCCGGAGCGCTCGCGCCTCGGCGCGCTGGCCCGCGCCCTGGCCCGGCACCTGCCCGAGCACGGCGTCACCCGCCTGGTGGCGGGCGATCACCGGCTGGAGATCCGCGGTCACGCCGTGGTGGTGGACGGGGAGCTGCGCCCGCTGCCCCCGGCCCCGATGGCGGTGCTCAAGCGCCTGGCGGACAAGCCGGGTCACGTGGTGACCCGCGCCGACCTGCGTACCGTGCTGCCGGGCAGCATCGCGCGCGAATCGGCCGAGCACGCGGTGGAGATGGCGATCACGCGGCTGCGCCGGGCACTCGGGCCCAGCGGGATCGTGGAGACGGTGGTCAAGCGCGGATACCGCCTGGCCTGCCTGTACGAGGTGGGCCAGTGAACGGTGGCACTCTCGCTCCGAGGCCCGCGCTCGTCCTGGCCGCGCACGGCACGCGCAGCGCGGCCGGGGAACAGACCCTGTCGGCCCTGGCGGAGACCGTCAGAAGTGCCCGTCCCGGGCAGCGCGTCGAGCTGAGCTACCTCGAGATCAGCTCGCCCCTGCTGTCCGACGTGCTGAGCGCGGTCCGCGGCCCGGTGGTCGTGGTGCCGCTGCTGCTGGCGGGCGGCTACCACGTCCACATCGACCTGCCCGAGGTCATCGCCGCGTGCCGTCCCGACGCCGTGGTGGCCGGCTGGCTGGGGCCGCACCGGCTGCTGACGTCGGCGCTGGCGCGCAAGCTGGCCCGGGCCGGCCTGCGCTCCACGGACGCCGTGATCCTGGGCGCCGCCGGCTCCTCCGACCCGGCGGCGCTGGCCGACGTCCGCGCCGCCGCCCATCTGCTGGCCGTACGCCTTGCCCGCCCGGTCACGGCGGCCTTCGCCTCGGCCGGGTCGCCGTCGCTCGAGGAGGCCATGGAACGGCTCGGCTCGACCCCGGCCGCCCGCGTGGCCATCGCCTCGTACGTCCTCGCGCCCGGGTTCTTCCACGGCCGGCTGGCGGCCGCGGGGGCCGGGCTGGTGAGCGACCCGCTGGGCGCGGACCCGGACGTGGCGGCGCTGATCTGGCACCGCTACGACATCGCCCTCGCCGGCCGCCCGTCCCTCCCGCACACTCCGGGCCTGCACGAGGCGTCCCTCTGACCGCTCCCCCCGGGACGCGCCCCGCCACCATCACGCGTCCCACTCACCGCCCCTCCCCCGGGACGCCGTCAGAGGGCAAGCACCGTCAGAGTGCGACGCCCAGGAGGGCGTCGGCCAGGTCGCGGACCAGACCGGGGGCGTCGGGGTCGTGGCCGCCGGTGGTGAGGGCTTCGGCCACCCACGCGTCGATGGCGGCCACGGCGCCCGGTGAGTCGAGGTCGTCGGCCATCCGGGCACGCACCGTGGCCAGCAGGTCGTCGGCGCGCGGGCCCGAGGACAGCGCGACCGCGGAGCGCCACGTCGCCAGCCGGCGTTCGGCGTCGGCCATCATCGACGGGACGTACTCCCAGTCGGCGCGGTAGTGCCGGGCCAGCAGCACGAGCCGGACCGCCATCGGGTCGTGCGCCTGCCGCAGCTTCGACACGAACACCAGGTTGCCCTTGGACTTGGACATCTTGTCGCCGTCGAGCGCCACCATGCCCGCGTGCGTGTAGAACTTGGCGAACGGCCACTCGCCCGTGAGCGCGTGGCCCTCGGAGGCGCCGCACTCGTGGTGCGGGAAGATCAGGTCGGAGCCGCCGCCCGCCACGTCGAAGCCCGCGCCCAGGCTGTCGAGGGCGATCGCGGTGCACTCGATGTGCCAGCCGGGGCGGCCCCGGCCCAGGGGGGACTCCCAAACCGGCTCGCCGGGCCGCTCGGCCCGCCACAGCAGCCAGTCGAGGGGATGACGCTTGCCGGGCCTGCCGGGGTCGCCTCCGCGCTCGGCGAACAGGGCCGTCATCTCGGCCTCGTCGTAGCCGGACACCTGGCCGAACTTGGGGGCGTCGGCCACGCTGAAGTAGACGTCGCCGTCGAGGACGTACGTGACGCCCTTGGCGGACAGCTTGGCGATCACGTCGGCGACGCGGCCGACGACCTCGGTGACGCCGACGTACTCGCGGGGCGGCAGGATCCGCAGCGCCTCCATGTCGCCGCGGAACAGCTCGATCTCCCGCTCGGCCAGGTCCCGCCAGTCGACACCGGTCTCCGCGGCCCGCTCCAGCAGCGGATCGTCCACGTCGGTGGCGTTCTGCGTGTAGTGCACCTCGTGGCCCGCGTCGCGCCACATCCGGCCGACGAGATCGAAGGCGTGGTACGTGTTGGCGTGGCCGAGATGGGTGGCGTCGTAGGGGGTGATGCCGCAGACGTAGATCCTGGCGGTCGGCCCCGGATCGGTCTGCCTTACCTGCCTGGCCGACGTGTCGTAGAGACTCAGCGGAATGCTCTCACCTGGGAGCTTGGGAACGTTCTGGGCAGCCCACGATCTCATGTGTTTGAGCCTATCCGTCCCGATCAGCGGTCAGGTCGGCGAAGTCGTACGTCACCGCGTCCGGCGCGAGTGTGACCTCCATCACCGACAGGGAGGTGAAGATCCGGCCGTCGGGCAGTTCGTGCCGGACGATGAGCGCGGCCGGGTCGGCGGACGGCTCCGCCTTGATCAGTTCGTCCCACGGCTCGCTCTCGAATCTGGGCAGGTACGCGGCCACCCGCTCGTCCGCCGGGTCGAGCCCCGTGTTCACCACCATGCTGGTGCCCTCGGGCAGGTCGGTGGTGGCCAGCCGGTCGCCGTCCCAGCTGAACAGGCGGACGCGCGTCAGATCGGCGAGCACCAGGTGGAAGGGGTCGTAGCGGGTGAGGTCGCCGCCGGGTGCCTGCCCGGTGTACGCCGCCCGCAGCGCCAGATCTCCCCGGGAGATCCTGGTCGTCTCCTCGGCCGCCTTGCCGCGCCCGTTGAGCAGCGCGGCGGCGCGGCGGGCCGAAGGGTTGACGGCCAGCCAGGTGCCGCCGGCCTTGAGGTCGCGCCCGCCGACCACCCCCGGGTAGTCCGGCCAGTGCTCCCCCGGACCCTCCCATGGGCGATCGGCGTACTCGTCCCTCACGCCCATGAGGGCCAGCGGCCGCCCGGTTCTCACGATCAGCGTGCACATGGCGCAAAGAGTAATAAACGGGCGACGAACGCTTTAGATCGGGGGCCAGGGGATGGCGGGCCATCCTTCCGACGGGTACGGGTGGACGCCCGTGTCGAGCAGCCGCCTGACCCGCTGCCAGGTGGCCTCCACCTCCGGCAGCGTCAGCAGCTCGCGCAGCCTGCGCCCGAGCGAGCCCGACTCGATGTCGCGCTCGAGCTTGGCCAGCACGGCCACCGCCTCGCGGGCCAGAGGCTTGCCGCGCCATTGCCAGAGCACGGTGCGGAGTTTGTCCTCGACGGAGAAGCAGACCCCGTGATCGACCCCGTAGACGTGCCCCGTGGGCAGGGGCAGCAGGTGCCCGCCCTTGCGGTCGGCGTTGTTGACCACCGCGTCGAACACCGCCATCCGGCGCACCAGCGGGTTGCGGCTCTTGACCAGCCGCGTGAGGTCGATCTCCCGCTCGGTGTCGATCCAGAGCTGGACCATGCCCGGCCCGAAGGGTCCGTCGCGGTAGACCGTGGGCGGCACGATGTTCCAGCCGGTGGCCTGCGACACCTCGAACGCGGCCACCTCACGGGCGGCGAGGGTGCCGTCGGGGAAGTCCCACAGCGGACGCTCGCCGCGTACCGGCTTGTAGACGCAGGCGGCCGTGCGGGAGCCGAGCTTGACCGAGCAGTACAGCGTCATGTTGGTGGCCTCGACCAGCCGGCCGGCCACCTCCAGGCGGCCGTCGCGCAGCAACGCGAGAGCCTCATCGTCTTGTATGGACGGCGGTTGTCGGGACGGCTTGATGGCCGGTTCGCTCTCAGGAGCGGTCATGAAGCCGCCTCACCCCCGCGGTATCCGTTGAGACGCACGCACACGTGACCGGTGGCATCGAGCGGCTGTCCGCACAGAGGGCAGGGCGGTCGGCCCGCCGCGACGATCTGGAGGGCCCGCTGGGTGAAGGCGCGAGCGGCTCCCGCGCTGATGCGCACGCGCAGGACCGCCGGGTCCGGGCCGTCGACGTCGTCCTCGTCGACGACCTCCTGCGCCTCTATCACCACCTGCGATCTCTCCGCGTCCCAGGCCAGCGCCATCGTGCCCACGCGGAAGTCCTCCGCGACCGGGGTCTCGAGAGGAGCGTCGTCGGTCAGGTCGGCAGGGGCCAGCGCGGGGACGTGCGCGGAGCCCCCGCTGAGCCGCAGCACCTCGTCGAGCAGCTCGTCCAGCCTGCCCGCGAGCGCGGCGACCTGCAGTTTCTCCAGCGCCACCGTGGTCAGTCTGCCCTCGGCCCTGGCCTGCAGAAAAAAGGCCCGCGCGCCCGGCTGCCCCAAGGCACCGGCGACGAACCTCTCTGGTGGGTCGTAGTCGAAGACCGGCATACGCTGACCTTACGTGGTTCCGGGTCCACCGCCGACGGCGGCATCGCTCCCGGTGATGTTTTCTCCCCCGTCTTTCTCCTCCGAATCCTCGGGGAGCCTCAATTCCCCCATATCGTTAAGCCTGAGAACAAAGGGTCGCAAGGGGGCATAGCGAATGACGGTGAGGGCCGCCGGATCAGCTGTTATCCGCTGAAAGTGATCGAGATGGAGGCCCAGAGCGTCCGCGACGATCGACTTGATCACGTCGCCGTGGCTGCAAACCAGGTAGACACCCTTCTCACCGAGACGTTGATTCCACTCCCTGATCGCGGAGACGGCCCGATGTTGCATACCGGCCAGCGACTCCCCTTGCGGGAATGTGGCCGCGCTCGGGTGCGCCTGCACCACCTGCCACAACGGCTCCTTGGCGAGCTCCTTCAGCGGCCGCCCGGTCCAGTCGCCGTACCCGCACTCGATGAAGCGGTCGTCGGTCCGCACCTCCATCTCGCGCCCGCCGGCGACGGCCTGGGCCGTCTCCTGACATCGTTCGAGCGGGCTGGAGACGATGGCGTCGAGCCTGACGCCCGCGAGGCGGCCGGCGAGCGCCGCGGCCTGCGCCCGGCCGGCCTCGCTCAGATGCACGCCCGGTGTTCGCCCGGCCAGCACCGGGCCGGTGAGGTCCGTCAGCCCGTGTCGGGCCAGAAGCAGGGTGGTCACCCGGTAAGTCTCCCAGGCGTCGATCACAACTTTTCACCCGCCTTGATGGCAATCGAGAAACACGCGAGCCGGGCTGCCGCCCCCGCGCTGACCACGAACGACAGTGGAGCGGCAGCCTGATGAGCAGGTCTGTTGTTGGTACCCTGGCGGGATCATGGAGCAGCGCTATGTCGGCCGCAGCGGCCTGTCGGTGTCCCGGCTGGGGCTCGGCACGATGACCTGGGGGCGTGACACCGACGCGGACGAGGCGTCCGCGCAGCTCCGCACGTTCCTGGAGGCCGGCGGCAACCTCATCGACACGGCCGACGTCTACACCGGCGGCGACGCCGAGCGGCTGCTGGGGCGGATGCTGCGCGACTCCGTGCCGCGTTCGGAGCTGGTCATCTCCACCAAGGCCGTGGTGACGCCGGCCGGGCGCAGGCCGCGCGACGCCTCCAGGCGCCACCTGATCGCCGCGGTCGACGAGTCGCTCAACCGGCTCGGGGTCGACTACGTCGACCTGTGGCAGCTGCACACGTACGACGACGAGGTCCCCCTGGAGGAGACCCTGGCCGCGCTCGACGCGATCGTCTCCTCGGGGCGGGCCGTCTACGCGGGCGTGTGCGACTACACCGGCTGGCAGCTGGCCGCGGCCGCGGTCACCCAGAAGTCCGTCCCCGGCCGCATCCCGATCATCTCGGCGCAGGCCGAATACTCGCTGCTGGCCCGCGAGCCCGAGCGCGAGCTGCTGCCCGCCGCCGCCCACCTGGGCGTGGGCGTGCTGGCCTGGTCGCCGCTGGGGCGCGGGGTGCTCACCGGGAAGTACCGCACCGGCATCCCCGCCGACTCCCGGGCCGCTACGCCGCACTTCGCCGACTTCGTCCGGCCTTACCTGGACGATCGCAGCCGCAGCGTCGTGGAGTCGGTCATGACCGCCGCCGACGGGCTCGGCGTGTCGCCGCTGGCGGTCGCCCTGTCCTGGGTGCGCGACCAGCCGGGGGTCACCTCGGCCATCGTCGGCGCCCGTACGCACGCGCAGCTCACGGGGGCCTTGACGGCCGAGGACGTGGTGCTGCCCATAGAGATCCGAGAGGCCCTCGATGACGTGTCGTCACTCGACTGACCGCTCGCTTTCCGAACGAGAGGCTCCCTCGTGTATCACTACTCGATACCGAATCGCAACTTTACCCGGCAAACGCCTGCGTCCCATGCGCGATGTCCATAAAGATTTCCCCTGTAAGCGACGCAGGAGGGGATGGATGGGGAGCAGAGCCGCGATCTCGGCTGGAGTTCTCGCGGTGGCGCTGGCGGCCGTCCCGGTGGCGGCGCCTGCCGCGTCGGCCGCTCCTCAGGACTGCACGCGAGACGGCGGCCTGCTCTCCGGGGTGACCAACACGCTGTGCGACGTGGTGAACGGCATCACCGGCACGGTCGACGACCTGACGGGCGGGACGACCGACAAGGTGACAGACGGCGTCGACAAGACCACCGACGAGGTGCTCGGCCGCGTCGGGGAGGTGGTGCCCACCACCAAGACGACACCGGCCCCCAAGTCCTCCTCGCACGACACGCCCACCCCCTCCTCCACGGGGCTGGACGCCACCCTGGGCGGCGTGTGCCTGCCGGTGCTGGCCTGCCAGGACCAGAGCGGGGTGGAGAAAGTGTCGCCCTCGCCCACCCCCGGCCGCACCTCACGGCCCCGGGAGTGGGGGGTGGAGTCCGTCGTGCCGACGACCGCGCCCACACCGCCGGAGGAGCGGCCGCAACTCATGGACACGGGGCGGCCGGTCTCCGAGGAGAAGACGGTCGTCGACACGGACGAGCCCCGGGTGGATCTGCTGTGGCCCAATCCGTTCGCTCATGAGCTGACGGTCCCGATGCAGGACCAGCGGGTGGTACGGCCCAGCCCGCCGGCCTCGGACGTGCTGGGGACGGCGCTGACGATCGCGCTGCTGGCGTCGGCGGTGCTGGCCACGCGGATCGTGCAGCAACGCCGGCACCGGGCGGAACCGTCGGAGTCGATCCCCTTCGAACCGGCCCACGCCGGCAACAACGGCCGCCACCGCCTGGCCTGACCCCGGACAGCCGCCGGACACACTCGGCCGCCGCACCAGGCGAGCACCGCCCTTCTCCACGGCGCTGCGCCCGTCTACGGTGCACGGCGTGCGAGCCCAGGCAGCACCACCAACGCGGCGGAGGCACCGCCTCCAGCGCGTCACCAACACGACCGCGTCACCGACATGACCGCGTCACCGACACGACTGCGTCACCGACACGGCCAGGAGGCGCCCCCGGTGCCGTGTGCGACGGCGGCCGGGGGGCAAACCCGAGAGGGCGGTCAGGCGCCGATGGCGTGGACGCCGCCGTCCACGTGGACGATTTCGCCGGTCGTGGCCGGGAACCAGTCGGACATGAGGGCCACGCACGCCTTGGCCGCCGGACCCGTGTCCGACAGGTCCCAGCCCAGCGGGGCCTTCTCCGGCCAGCTGTCCTCGAACTCCTTGAAACCGGGGATCGACTTGGCCGCCATCGTGCGCAGCGGGCCGGCCGCCACCAGGTTGACGCGGATGTTGTGCTTGCCCAGGTCACGCGCCAGGTAGCGGCTGCACGACTCCAGGCCGGCCTTGGCCACGCCCATCCAGTCGTAGACCGGCCACGCCTTCGTGGCGTCGAAGTCGAGGCCGACGACCGCCCCGCCCTCCTTCATCAGCGGCAGGCAGGACACGGCGAGGGACTTGAACGAGTAGGTGGACACGTGCAGGGCCGTGGCGACGTCCTCCCACGTGGTGTTGAGGAAGTTGCCGCCGAGCGCCGTCTGGGGGGCGAAGCCGATCGAGTGGACGACCCCGTCGAGGCCGTCCACGTGCTCGCCGACCCGGGCCGCGAGCGTGTCGAGGTGCTCGGTGTTCTGGACGTCGAGCTCCAGCACCGGCGCCGGGCTGGGCAGGCGCTTGGCGATGCGCTCCACCAGGCTCAGCCGGCCGAACCCGGTGAGCACCACCGTGGCGCCCTCCTCCTGGGCCAGCTTGGCCACCGAGAACGCGATCGAGGAGTCGGTGAGCACGCCGGTCACGAGGATCCGCTTGCCTTCGAGAATTCCCACGTCAGTGCCCCATTCCGAGTCCGCCGTCGACCGGGATCACGGCCCCGGTGATGTAGGAGGCGTCGTCGCCTGCCAGGAAGCGTACGACGCGTGCCACCTCCCCGGGCACGGCCTGCCGCCCGAGCGGGATCTGGGAGACGATCGCCTCGGTGTCGAGGTCGGCCGTCATGTCGGTCTTGACGAAGCCGGGCGCGACCACGTTGACCGTGATGTTGCGCGAGCCGTACTCGCGGGCCAGGGAGCGGGCGAAGCCGACGAGCCCGGCCTTGGAGGCGGCGTAGTTGGCCTGGCCGGCCTGGCCGGACAGGCCGACCACCGAGGAGATGAGGATGATCCGGCCGCGCTTGAGCTTCATCATCGGGCGGATGGCCCGCTTGGCGACGCGGTACGCGCCCGTCAGGTTGGCGTCGATGACGTCGGTGAAGGTGTCTTCCTTCATCATCGCCAGCAGCGTGTCCTTGGTGATGCCCGCGTTGGAGACGAGGACCTCGACGGGGCCCTGCTCCGCCTCGACCTTGTCGAACGCGGCCTCGACGTCGGCCATGCTGGTGACGTCGCAGCGCACGCCGAACAGGCCCTCGGGCGGCTCCCCCGATCGGTAGGTGACCGCGACGGCATCGCCGGCCGCGGCGAGTTCACGGGCGATCGCGAGGCCTATGCCGCGATTGCCCCCGGTGACGAGTACAGAGCGTGCCATGGCATCAGACGCTATCTCCTACCGGCGGGTATCCGGTTGTCCGGGTGGCACAAGATCACAGGGTTAGGATCGTGGACATGCGCCAGATCGATCCCGACTTCCTGGAGCTGCCGCTGCGGCAGCTCGCGGACGCCGCCCTGCAACGCGCCCGCGACCTCGGCGCCGAGCACGCCGACTTCCGCCTGGAACGTGTCAGAGCCGAGACGCTCAGCCTCTATGACGCCCGGCTCGAAGGCGCCATGGACGCCGACGACCTGGGCTACGCCGTGCGTGTCGTCAAGGGAGGCACGTGGGGGTTCGCCGCGGGCATCCATCTGACGCCGGAGGCGGCCGCGACGGTCGCCGAGCAGGCGGTGCGGGTGGCCGAGGTGAGCGCCCCGATCAACAGGGAGCCCATCGAGCTCGCCCCCGAGCCGGTGCACGCCGACGCGGTGTGGGTGTCCTCGTACGACGTCGACCCGTTCGATGTGGCCTCGGCCGACAAGGTGAGCCTGCTGGCCGACTGGTCGGCCGGGCTGATGAAGGGCGCCGACCACGTGTCGGCGCGGCTGCTCCAGGTCAAGGAGCAGAAGTTCTACGCCGACACGGCCGGCACGGTCACCACACAGCAGCGGGTGCGGGTGCATCCCAAGCTCAACGCGATGAAGGCCCACGAGAGCGGCTTCGACGACATGTCCACTCTCGCCCCGCCGGTCGGGCGCGGGTACGAATACCTGACGGGCACGGGCTGGGACTGGCAGGCCGAGCTCGGCAGGCTGCCCGAGCTGCTGGCGGAGAAGATCGCGGCGCCCTCGGTCGAGGCGGGCGACTACGACCTGGTCATCGACCCGTCCAACCTGTGGCTGACGATCCACGAGTCGATCGGCCACGCCACCGAGCTGGACCGGGCGCTGGGCTACGAGGCGGCGTACGCGGGCACCAGCTTCGCCACGTTCGACCAGCTCGGCGAGCTGGTGTACGGCTCGCCGGTGATGAACGTGACCGGCGACAGGACGGTCACGCACGGCCTGTCCACGATCGGCTACGACGACGAGGGCGTGCAGGGGCAGAGCTTCGACATCGTCAAGGACGGCATCCTGGTCGGCTACCAGCTCGACCGGCGGATGGCGCTGATGAAGGGGCTCGGCCGGTCCAACGGGTGCGCGTTCGCCGACTCGCCGGGCCACATGCCGATCCAGCGCATGGCCAACGTGTCGCTGGCCCCGGCGCCCGGCGGCCCTTCGACCGACGAGCTGATCGCGGGCGTGGAACGCGGCATCTACATCGTCGGCGACAAGAGCTGGTCGATCGACATGCAGCGCTACAACTTCCAGTTCACCGGGCAGCGGGCGTACCGGATCTCCCACGGGAAGCTGGCCGGCCAGGTCAGGGACTTCGCCTACCAGGCGACCACGACGGACTTCTGGTGGTCAATGGAGGCCCTCGGCGGGCCTGAGACATACGTGCTCGGCGGCGCGTTCAACTGCGGCAAGGGCCAGCCGGGTCAGGTCGCGCCGGTCAGCCACGGCTGCCCGTCGGCGCTCTTCAGGGGCGTGCGGATCCTCAACACCGTTCAGGAGGGCGGCAAGTGACGCCTCAGGAGATGGTCGAGAAGGCTTTGGAGCTCTCGGCGAACGACGACTGCGTGGTGCTCGTGGACGAGGGCTCCACGGCCAACCTGCGCTTCGCGGGCAACACCCTCACCACGAACGGCGTCGCCCGCTCCTCGCGGGTGACCGTGATCTCGATCTCGGGCGGGAGCACCGGGGTCGTGTCGCGGTCGATCGTACGCGACGAGCAGCTCGCGGACGTGGTGGCGGCGGCCGACGCGGCCGCGCGGGACGCCCAGCCGGCCGAGGACGCCCGCCCGCTCGTCGAGGGCGTGCCGGAGTCGCCGCACTGGGGCTCCTCCGTCGAGCCGACCGACATCGGGGTGTTCGAGGGGTTCGCGCCGGCGCTCGGCGAGGCGTTCGCGGCGGCCGAGGCGGGCGGCAGGAAGCTGTACGGCTTCGCGGAGCACTCGCTCAACTCGACGTTCCTCGGCACGTCCACGGGTCTGCGGCTGCGCCACGACCAGCCGACGGGGCGGCTGGAGCTCAACGCCAAGTCGGCCGACCTGAAGCGCTCGGCGTGGACGGGCGTGTCCACGCAGGACTTCACCGATGTGGACGTGGCGGCGCTGGACGCCTCGCTGGCGCGGCGGCTGGAATGGGCCAAGACCCGGGTGGACCTGCCGGCGGGGCGTTACGAGACGCTGCTGCCGCCCAGCGCGGTCGCCGACCTGATGATCTACCTGTTCTGGTCGGCCGGGGCGCGGGACGCCCTCGACGGGCGTTCGGTGTTCTCCAAGCCCGGCGGCGGCACGCGGGTGGGCGAACAGCTGGCCACGCTCCCCGTCACGCTGTCGAGCGATCCGGGGGCGGCGGGCATCGCGTGCGCGCCGTTCGTGAGGGCGCACGCCTCCAGCAGGGAGAGCTCGGTGTTCGACAACGGGCTGCCGCTGGGGCCGACCGACTGGATCAAGGACGGCACGCTGGAGGCGCTGCTGCAGACCCGCTACTCGGCGGAGCTGAGCGGGCTGCGGGTGACGCCGGGGATCGACAACCTGATCATGTCGGGGCCCTCCGGCGGCGGCTCGCTGGAGGACATGATCGCCTCCACGCGGCACGGGCTGCTGGTCACCTGCCTGTGGTACATCCGCGAGGTCGACCCCCAGACGCTGCTGGTGACCGGGCTGACCCGCGACGGGGTGTACCTGATCGAGCACGGTGAGGTCGTGGGCGAGGTGAACAACTTCCGCTTCAACGAGAGCCCGGTGGACCTGCTCGGGCGGCTCAGCGAGGTGGGGGCGGCCGAGCGCACGCTGCCGCGGGAGTGGAACGACTACTTCCAGCGCACCGTCATGCCGCCGGTCCGGGTGCCGGACTTCAACATGTCCACGGTCAGCCAGGCCAGCTGACCGTCTCACCCGCGCCCGCCCGTGCCCCGTCGGCTCGGGCGGGCGTTTCCCTGTCCGTCCCCCCACCGGGCGGGCGTTTCCCTGACCGTCCCGCGCCGGCCGGGCGTCCCTGCTCATCCCACACCGGCCGGGCGTCCCCCGACGCCGCCCAACCGGCCGGCTGTCCCCCGACGCCGCTCCAAGGCCGGTGGACGGCCGCTGGGGCCTCCAGGGCCGCACACAGGGCCACGGAGGCTGCCGGAAGGCTCAGCCGGGCAGAGCGGTCAGGCGTCCTCGAGGCGGAAGCCCACCTTCATGCCGACCTGGAAGTGCGCGACCTCCCCCGCGTCGATATAGCCGCGGATCTCCGTCACCTCGAACCAGTCGAGGTGACGCAGCGTCTGCGAGGCCCGCTTGATGCCGTTGCGGATGGCCTCGTCGACGCTCTCCCCGGACGTGCCAACGATCTCCGTGACGCGGTACGTACGATCCGTCATCTCCACATCCTCCTTACTCGAAGGCCATGATCGCATGACCCCTTCCCGGCGCCGGGGCACTGTCGCGCCCTCCCCCCTCGGGGTCTACCGTGGAAGATATGAAGGGGTGGCGTAGGAGACCAGTCGTGCACCACGTCACGGACGCCAAGCCGTCCCTGACGGCCGACATCCACAAGCGTGAGATCGGCTACCTCGTCAAGATGGGCATCCGTACGATCTGCCTGATCCTGGCCGTCGTGGTGCCGGTGCCGTGGCCGTACCGGCTGCTCTTCATCGCCGGGGCCGTCTTTTTGCCATACATAGCCGTAATCGGGGCCAATGAGAGGGGCAAGGGTGCCCCTCCGCCTACCTTTCACACGCCCGAAGCTAACCAAACCGAGATACCGCTGCATCGACGCGAGATCGGGTCGTGACTAAGTCTTGACGCATCCCATGGGTTGTAGGTGTACGCTTTAGCCAAGCGCTCCGGTCCCCCGTCGGAGTGCTGGTGCCGGCGTTCCGGGCCCCCGTCGGAACGCCGATGACGCGACGCCGGGTGGTTTGCCCCCGTAACCACCCGGCGTCGCCTTTTCTCCGGCAGGCTTATTGATCAACATCACGACCGCCGGAGTCATCGGATCATCGGATAGGACCGCTTTCCCGAAAGCGTTTTCATTCCCTCCCGCCTCCTAATTCACAGGAAATCTTCAGGTTGGAGGGAGCTTGACTTCAAGAGTTCGTTCGAGTCTCAGCTGTCTGTCAACGTCTCGGCGGTCGCCTGTCCCCAGTTCTTCGCCAATGTGATCAGTTTCGCCACCGCGTCGTCGGGGGCGGTGCCGGCGCCCTGGGCCAGGCCCAGCAGGTACGCCGTCAGGGGCGCGGCCGGTCTGGCCACGCCGTGGGCGACCTCCTTGGTGAGGTCGAGAATCAGGTCGCGGTCCACGCGGGCCGGGTCGATGCCCAGCTCCTGGCAGGCCAGGACGGTCCATTCGTTGAGCACGTTCATGCGAGCCTCCTCCAGATCGTCCATTGTGTCGCAGTCGAACCAGGGCCTGCCGGGCAGCGCCAGCCGGACGGCGACCAGCGGGCCGAGCAGCCCCTTGAGCGAGCGTCCCTGATAGGCGGCGAGTGCCGCCTTGAGCGGGGCCGCCGGCCACGCCCCGGCCAGCCACTGCTCCCGGCCGCCGTCGTCCACCATCACGACCCCGCGGGGCTCCTGAGCGCCCGGCGCGGCCTCCAGCAGGGCGGTCACGTGGGCGGCGGTCATGAACGGCAGGTCGCCCGCCAGGAGCACCACCCACGGCGCGGCGACCTCGTCGAGCCCGGCGGCCAGGGCGGCGACGGGGCCGCTCCTGGGCGGGTCCTCGCGGGCGAACAGCACACCGGGGATCGGGCGCTCGGGGCCGACCACGACCGTCGTGCCCGCGCCGGACACGGCCGCCACCACGTGCTCGACCAGGGACCTGCCGCCCACCGTGAGGCCGGGCTTGTCGGCCCCGCCCAGCCGGCGGGCCTCTCCCCCGGCCAGGATCACCGCGTCGAAGGGCACCCGTACAGGCGCAGGCGGCGCCATGTCGCTAGCCGCCGATGGCGGACATCGGCCGGGACGGCTGGAGGAAGGACGGGTCGTCGATGCCGTGTCCGGCGCGCTTGCGCGCGACGGCGGCGATCCACCGTGCGGCCAGCTCGTCGTCGGACGCCCCGTCGCGCATGGCGCTCTTCAGGTCGGACTCCTCCGTGGCGAACAGGCAGTTGCGCACCTGACCGTCGGCGGTGAGGCGGACCCGGTCGCACGAGCCGCAGAACGGCCGCGTCACCGACCCGATCACCCCGACCTTGGCGGGGCCCCCGTCCACGAGGAACCGTTCGGCCGGCGCGCTGCCCCGCTCCTCCTGGTCGTCGGCCGTGAGAGCGAACGCGGCCGACAGCCGCTCGAGGATCTCGTCGGCGGTGACCATGCCCTCGCGGCTCCAGCCGTGCTGGGCGTCGAGCGGCATCTGCTCGATGAAGCGCAGCTCGTACGCCTGCTCGAGGCACCACCGCAGCAGCGGCACCGCCTCGTGGTCGTTGACGTCGCGCATGAGGACCGCGTTCACCTTGACGGGGGTCAGACCGGCCTCGGCAGCGGCGGCGAGCCCGGCGATCACGTCGGCGTGCCGGTCACGGTGGGCGAGCCGCTTGAACGTGGCGGGGTCGAGCGTGTCGAGCGAGACGTTGACCCGGTCGAGCCCGGCCTCGGCCAGCGGCCCGGCGAGCCGGGCCAGCCCGATGCCGTTGGTGGTCAGCGAGACCTGCGGCCTGGGGGCCAGGGCGGTGGTGCGGGCGACGATGTCGACCAGCTCGCGCCGGATGAGAGGCTCGCCACCGGTGTAGCGCACCTCGGTGACGCCCAGGCGTTCGACGCCGATCGTCACGAGGCGGACAATCTCGTCGGCGGTGAGAAGCTGCGCGTTGGGGAGCCAGTCGAGCCCTTCGGGCGGCATGCAGTACGTGCAGCGCAGGTTGCACTTGTCCGTGAGGGACACCCGCAGATCCGTCGCCACCCGTCCGAACGAGTCTCGCAACACGGGGCGTCACCTCCTCTTCGCTCGTCAGAGGGCCAAGACTACGACGCCTGCCCGGCGGCCCCCAAAATCACCCTTCTCCGCATGACCAACGCATCGGCCCCTAGATCGATTCCATGCCGGACGACCGAGCCCTGCGGCGGCACGAGAGCCGGGTGCCGCCTACCGCGCGGCCTCGTACCACGTCTCCCGGGCGTGCATCAGCTCGGCCAGGTGCCGTCTCGACCACTCGCAGCCCGCGTTCATGGGCTCGATGAGGCTGCGGCCGAGCTCGGTCAGCTCGTACTCGACGCGCGGCGGGATCTCCTCGTACGCGGTGCGCGTGAGCAGGCCGTCGCGCTCCATGGCGCGCAGGGACTCGGTGAGCACCTTCGGGGTGATGCCGCGCAGCGTCGCCTGGAGCTCGGTGAAGCGCCGCGGGGCCGACTCCAGGCAGCGGATGATCTTCGCGGTCCACTTGTCGCCGACGCGGAAGGGCGCGGACACCGGCGGGCACCCGGTGAACATGTCCGGATCGAGAGGCTCGGCCATCCGGACATCGTACGTGCGGACTCCGCTGCCTGCGGCGGAGGTGACTATCGTTGCGGAAAGCGACATCTGCCCCTTTACCGTCTGCGCGTGGCCCGGAGAGTCCGGGCACGCGGCGGGAGTGTGGTGAGAGTGAGCAGGATCGTGGTCTTCGGCGCCGGCGGGCGGGCCGGGAGGCGGGTGGTCGCGGAGGCGGCCGGGCGGGGGCACGAGGTGACGGCCGTGGTGCGGGATCCCGCGAAGTATCCGGCGCTTGCAGGGTCGCCGGGGGTGCGTGTGGTCGCCGGGGACGTCACCGACCTCGACGGCGTGGCGGAGGCGGCCGCAGGGCACGACGCGGCCGTTCAGGCGGCGGTCCGGATGGACATGCCGTCGGCGGAGTTCTACACGGCCGCGGCCCGGGCCCTGACGGGCGGGCTGGCCCGTGCCGGGGTGTCCCGGCTGGTGGCGGTGGGGATCGGCAGCCTGCTGGAGGTCTCGCCCGGGGTCCGGCTCGTGGACACGCCGGACTTCCCCGCCGACCACCGGGCGTTCTCGCTGGGGCACGCGGTGGAGCTGGAGGTGTTCGAGGAGTCGGAGCTCGACTGGGTGGTGCTCGCGCCGCCGCCCGTGTTCCTCGACGACTCCGAGTCCAGGACGGGGCGTTACCGGATCGGCGGCGGACAGGTGCCGGCGCTGGAGCCGCCGCTGTCGTTCGCCGACCTGGCGGTGGCGGTGGTGGACGAGGTGGAGCGGCCGGGGCACCACCGCGTCCAGGTCGCCGTCTCGTACTAGAGGTTCTTCGGGAATGGGAAACGCCCGGCCGGAGAGCCGGCCGGGCGTCTCTCAGGGCGGTCAGCGGCGGTAGCCGACGACCCGCACCCAGTCCCTGCCCTCCGAGGGGGAGAGCCAGCGGGAGCCCTCGAAGACAGCGCGGAACGTGCCGGACGTGCGGGCGGTCACGCTCGTCGAGAAGTAGCCGCTGCTGCTGGTCCTGACGCTGTCCACGTACTGCCAGCGGCCGCTGCCGTCGGGCTGGAAGAGGATCACGATCCGCTTCCAGGACAGGCGGTGCCAGCGCTCCTCGTCGTTGCAGTTGTCGGCGTGGTGAACCGAGACGAGGCCGCTGATGTAGTCCTCGTCACACTGCACGGAGAGCTTGCCCTCGAGGTCGATGGGCCGGCCCCGCCACGCGGGCTCGGGGTTCGCGTCGAACTTCAGGCTGGTGTAGCCCGCGGCGTCCGGGTCCAGGCCCGGGTCCGGGTCCGCGAGGGCGGGCGAGGCGGCGGTGGCCACCATCGTCGCGCCCAGGGCGGCAGCCGCCAGGCCGGCGGCTAGGCGTCGCATCTTCAAATCGAATGTCCTTCCCCGTCTGAAACGCGGCCCCGACTCGAGGCACGTCATCGCCAATGACGCGTAAGGAGAAGGAAAAGTTGCGATAAAGTCGATCACGATTCTGCAACGGCGGTTTTAGGCCACACCACGGGCCATTTTCGGCTATTGCGTAATTTGTTGCGACTTAGAGAGATCTGGGGCGTAGTGTCCCGTTCCGAGGTAGCGGACGCGCCAGAGGCCGCCCGTGCGGCCCGTGACCGTCGTCTCGAAGGCCCCGGAGGCGTCCGTCGTCGCCTGTCCCGCCTTCTGCCAGGGTGAGGACTCGTCGAGCCGCCACAGGATCTCCAGCGACTGCTTGGCGAACGGGCCGTACCCGGTGTAGCCGCGCGGGTCCACCCTCCTCAGCGAGCCGCTCAGGCGTACCGCGCCGGAGCGCCCGGCCTCCTCGGCCGTCACCGACGTGAGCCTGGTGGCGCGCCTCAACTGGAACGAGGCGTACTCGGTGACCGTGGCGCCGTGCGCCCCCTTGGCGGTGGCGGTGATCGTCCAGGTGCCGGTCGGATAGTAGCGGTTGAGCCGCTTGTCGGGCAGGAAGCGCCAGGTCGCCCAGTCCTCGCTCGCGCGCGGCGCCTGGAGGATTCCCATGGCGTCCCACAGCGCCCGCCTGGCCGCCCCAAGCTCAGCGCCGGGCGTGACCTCCACGCTGGGCTCGGGTGCCGCGGGCAGGCTGGGGGCCAGGGCCGGCGGCTGCGGCTCGGTCGCCTCGTCGGTCACCTTGTCCGCCAGTACGGTGCCGGGCGGGGCGCCGGGCTCCACCTTCACGCTGACGCCGTCCTTGCCCCTCGCCCCCTTGGCGACCACGTCGATCACCAGGCGGATGGAGTCGTACGCCCCCACCACGGGCTCCTCGGGGCGTACCGTGATGGACCGGATGGCGAGCTCGGCCTCGGGCGGGGACGCGGGCATGGTGAGCGGCCCCGCCGCGAGCGAGACGAGAAGAAGGCTTTTGATCATGATCGAGACGGTAGGAACCGCCCGGTAATGATCAGGACCTCGACACGCGCCACGAATGGCAAAGCCGGGATCACCCGTGGTGGTCCGCCGGACCAGGCCCGCTGTAGAGACCTTCGATGATGTCGGCGTACTTGGCGTGCACGACCCGCCTCTTGAGCTTCAGGCTCGGGGTGAGCTCCTCCGTCTCGGCCGTCCACTCGGTGCCCAGCAGGGCCCA